>JBBSBO010000035.1:0-10725 GCA_038251215.1 Caldilineales bacterium | reverse complement strand
GAAGATCATCCGCTATGTGCAGCAGCTCTTCGCCATGCCCGTGGAGCGCGACCCCGACGAGGGCGACCCCACGGGGGAGTATGCCGGGCTGACCAACCCGCTGGACAAGAACATCGAAAACCTGGACGCGGGCAAGCATATCTTCATTCGCGAATGTTGGGTGTGCCACGGTGACGCTGGGCGCGGCAACGGCATCTATCGCCAGGGCTTGCTGCCGCTGCCGCCCGACTTCGGCGACGGCAACTATGGCACGCTGCAAAACCCCTCGTATACAGACGCCGACTACTTCTGTCGCATCTCCGAGGGGCTGCCCTGGAGCGCCATGCCGTCCTGGAAGATCCACTATGACGAGGCGGACCGCTGGCGGCTGGTCTATTATATTCGCGTGAACTTCACGCAGACGGAAGTGCGCCCCACGCCCAACGCCGCGCAAGTATACCCCGATGAGGCGCTGATCCAGGATATGCCGCAGGCCCTGACCGAGCTTCAGATCATCGAGGGAAACCAGGCGCAATACGATGTTTCGATGGGCGCCATGGCCGGCCCCGGCAAGATGATGTACCTGCGCATGTGCGCCCACTGCCACGGCCTCAGCGGCACGGGCGACGGCTGGGACGGGCAATACCTCAACCCCACGCCGGCTAACTTCACCAGCCCGGATGTGCAGGGGCTATCAAACGGCGATTTCTTCTCTCGCGTCACCTATGGCTTGCAAGACTCGGCCATGCCTAGCTGGGGCGAGTGGATGCCGGTCGCCGCGCGCTGGCATGTGATCAAGTACATCCAGGATGCCTTCATCACGGGGATGCCGCAGACCGCCAGCGTGTATGACGGCAAGGTCGCCGCCAACTTCGTCACGCTCAGCAAGCAGGACTGGCTGGACGAAGGGCATATCATTTCGCCGACGATGGGCGCGGATCTGTACACGCAATTCTGCGCGACCTGCCACGGCGACCAGGGGCAGGGCAACGGCGCGGGCACGCAAGGCAGCCCCAGCGCCGCGCCGGCGGCCTATGCGCAACAGATGTCGGACGCCTACATCTACTGGCGCGTGTGGGAAGGCGTGCCCGACAGCGTGATGCCGCCCTACAAGGTCCTCATGTCGTCCGGCGACCTGACGGAAGCCGGCATCTGGAACATCCTGGCGCACGTCAACACGCTGCCGGGGCAGACAGGAGGTCCATGATGCAAATGGGCGTGTGGGTGTTTGTGGGGTGGATGACCTTTGTCGCCTTGAGCGCGCTGGTGTTCTTGCTCTGGGCCTGGCGCAGCGGGCAGTTCAAGAACGTCGAGGAGGCAAAGTACCGCATGTTGGAAGAGCGCGAACCGGAACCGTGGCCCGGCAGGCAGACTGATGCGAAGCAAGCGCAGCTGCCAGAGCAGCCGCCAGAGCAGAGTGCAGCGCAGAAAGAGACGAACCATGACGGCTAACGTGATGCAACAAGGGTTGGAGATCTTCAGCGTGATTGGGTCGGCGATCGTTCTGTTCGTGTTCGCCCTCACCCTGGCCCTGCCACACCGCCCCAAGACCCTGCCCGGCAGCAAAGGACATCGCGACCCAGGCAGCGAAGGCGAGCATGAGGAGATCCGCGCGGACGGCTACATCGACAGCTTCGCCGGGCGCATCGAAGAGGCGGGCGGCTCGCTGCCCTGGGTGATCAAGGTCGCCGTCCCCAGCATTTTGCTGTGGTGGCTGATCTACCTGATTCTATTCTGGACGCCCAGATGACGCGCAAGTCATGCCAAAGCAGGGGGACTCATGGCCTACATCTACCAGGTTAGCTTTGTGATCGAGCCGGAGCAACGCTCCCAGTTGGAGATCGGCTCGCCGCTGGAACGTATTCTGGGCTATCTGCGCACGCTGCTGCCCTCGTTCGACGGCTATATCAACGCGCGCGCGGCCTATTCGCTGGATGACCCGGACCACATCCATGTCGTGGTGGAAAGCCTGTGGATAACGTGGGAACATCTCACGGCACACCGCAAGAGTGACATCGCCGAGAACAAAGTGCTGAGCGAATTCCAGCCGCACGTGGAGTTGGAGCACATGTCGAGCCGCATCTATGAGGAAGTGACCTGACGCGGGACCAAGCGGGGAAGTACAACATGAGCGAATCAACCAGTTGCGCGCTGTGCGGCCAAGCGATCACGGGCGCGCCCGTGATCGCGACCTTCGACGGGGAAACGAAGACCTTCTGCAGCGCAGGCTGTGTGCGCGCCTACCAGGATGCGCACACGCACCTGCCTGCGTTGGCAGAAGAGGCCGCCCTCGGCGCAGGCAGGCAGAACGCGGGCAAGCAGAGCAATGGGCAGGGCCTGCCCCAGTTCTTCCTCAATGCGCACGAGACCGCCTTCTTTTCCATGCAGGGCATGTATTGCGCCGGCTGCGCGGCGGCGGCGGAGGGCATCCTGCGCCGCGAGGCCGGCGTCAAGTCTGTGCAGATCAACTTCGCGGGCGAGCGCGGGCGCATCGAGTATGACCCCCAGGCGACGGACATCGACGTAGCCCTGCGCAAGCTCGACCGCCTGGGCTACCAGGCGCGCGTACTGTCGGACCGCAAAGAGCGCCAGAACGACCGGCAGCAGGAGCGCACGCTGTTACAGTTGATCACGGCGGCGGCCTTCGGCATGCAGGTGATGCTGCTCTACCTGGTGCAGCTCTATCCCCTCTATGCCGCGGGCCAGTTCGACAGCCCCACGGTGCGCAATCTCCAGTACTTGGTGTGGGCCTTGGCGACGCCGGTGCTCTTTGTGGGCGGCTGGTCGATCCTGCAAGGCGCCTGGCGCGCCACGCTGGCGCGTACGGCGACGATGGACACGCTGGTGGCGGCAGGCACGCTGGCGGCCTATGGTTACAGCGTCTATATCACGCTGACGGGCGGCGGCGAGGCCTACTTTGACTCGGTGGCGATGATCGTCACCTTCATCATGCTGGGGCGTTACCTGGAGAAGATGGGCGGCGCGCAGGCGCGCAAGGATATTCGTCACTTGCTCCAGCTCCAGCCGGACAACGCCTGGCTCCAAGCCGGCGACGCGTGGCAGCCGGTGGAAGCGAGCAAGCTGATGCCCGGCGATGTCATCTTGATCAAGCCGGGCGAGCGCGTCCCCGCCGACGCCCAGATCATGCAGGGCGAGGCCGCGCTGGACGAGGCGCTCCTTACCGGCGAGGCTACGCCGGTCAACAAAGGGCCGGGCGCGGAGATCTTCGCCGGCGCGGTGGTGAGCGACGAGGCGCTGGTGGCGCAGGTGACGCGCCCCGTGGAGGACGGACGCTTGGCGCAGATCACGCGCATGGTAGAGCGCACGCTGGATGCCAAGCCGCCGATCCAGCGGCTGGCGGACAAGGCATCGGCCTATTTTGCCTTCGGCATCCTGGCGGTGGCGCTGGCGACCTTCTTCGGCTGGCGGCTGGCAGGGGTGGCGACGTCACAGGCGCTGCTGGCTGCGGTGGCGGTGCTGGTGGTGGCGTGCCCGTGTGCGCTGGGGCTGGCTACGCCGCTGGCGCTGGCGATCGCGTTGGGGCGCACCAGCCGTGCAGGCGTGTTGGTGCGCAACCCCGTCGCGCTGGAGACCGCGGCTACGGTGCGGCGCATTGTCTTCGACAAGACGGGCACCTTGACGCGCGGCCAACTGAGCGTGGTGGAGGCGGTCCCCGCGCCGGGCGCGAGCATCAGCCCGGCCGAGCTGATATGCCTGGCCGCGGCCGTGGAACAATACTCCGAGCACCCGCTGGCGCGGGCAATTGTGCAGGCTTGTCCCGCCGCGCCGGCTGTGATGGAGGAGTTCAAGGTGGCGCGCGGCCAGGGCGCGAGCGCTGTGTTGTCCGTCCCCAACCGGGCGCGCGTCCAGGTGGGATCCGCGCGCTTTGTCGAGATCGGCCCGGATTGTGCGCTGGGCCAGGAGGCCGAGGCGCACGCAGCACGCGGCGAGAGCGTGGTGTGGGTCGCCGCGGATGGCGTTGTGGCCGGGTTTATTGCCCTGCGCGATGAGCCGGACGCACAGGCCGCCGCCGTCTTGAAAGAGTTGGCCGGCGACGGCATCACCGCGGTGATGTTGTCGGGCGACAATGCCGCTACGACGGCAGCCGTGGCGCGCGAGCTGGGCTTGGCGGAGTTCGGCGGCGACGCCTCGCCGCAGGACAAGGCGCAGCAGATCCGCACATGGCAAGAGCAGGGCCTGCGCGTGGCGATGGTGGGCGACGGCGTGAATGACGCGCCGGCGCTGGCCCAAGCCGACCTGAGCATCACCGTGGCGGGCGGCACGGACGTAGCGGGCGAGACCTCGGACGTTGTGTTGACCCGGCACGACTTGGCGCTGGCGCCGTGGTTCATTGGCCTGTCGCGGCGCACGCGGCGCATCATCCTGCAAAATCTGGGCTGGGCGTTCGGCTATAATTTGATTTCCGTGCCCCTGGCGGCGCTGGGCCTGATCAGCCCGATCATCGCCGCCGCGGCCATGGCGACGAGCAGCCTGCTGGTCGTGGGCAACTCGCTGCGCCTGCGCCGCTGAAATAGGAGCACGCCGCTGCTGCCGCGCCCGCGGTGGCAACCCGCGCGCCCTGCCCATCGATCTGGGCCTGGAGTACAGGTTCGGCGGGGAGCAGATGTTGGACTGGGGCGTGTAGCTGTGTGGCTCAACCTCAGACTTCGTCGGTACGCCTGGCGGGCGACGTAGCGCCGTCGCCCGTCGTTTGTTGATCCGGCTTAATGGTAGGCGCCTGGAACACCCCCACCGCCAGCTTGCCGGCGAGCGACACGAAGAGACCGACGCCCACGACCAGATAGAGGATGGTGAACACCTTGCCCGCCGCTGTGTGAGGGGTGAAGTCGCCGTAGCCGACGGTCGCCACCGTAACCACGCTGAAGTAGAGCGAGTCGAGCAGGCTCCACCCCTCTATCCGAGCATAGAAGCCGGTAGCGCCGGCGAGAAGCGCAAGAAAAAGCACGAGCAGCGCGCGGAACTCGGGGTCGCGCCAGCAGGATCGGAGCACGCGGATGAGCCGGAGGAGGGTCATGGAGAAGGCGAACATAGGCTAGTCCAAGCAGCGCCCCACGTCACGGCGCAGACAGTTCGTACCGGAAGTTGCGGTTGAAGCCCTGCGCATCGATCCTATTTCCTATGTGGGTTGGGGCAAGCCTGACCTCAAGCTTTCTCTGACCTGCGCCCACCCTATATCTTAGGCGAAGCCTATCTTCGGCGCAACAAAGATGCGTCCCGATGGCAACCACGGCGGCGCCGGCACGCTCCCTGCGTGCCCACAGGGCTTTCAGATACCGCCGCTACATGATGTTCACCCAGAACTGGGGATTGTCCCCCATCCCTATGAGAGCCTCGCGGCAATGCTAGTCGCCGCTGAACACGACAGGCAGGCGGACGGTGTTCGGGCTGTAGCCTGGTCGCTGCAATGCTAGAAGCACCGGAGGCAGCGTGCCGGCTGCATCCGGCCCTCGCTGTGTGCTCGGGCGAATGTAATCACGCACTGAAAGCTGGAGATATGCGCACGCCGGGTCATCTGGATGAAGGCAGAAGGGAAGCCCGTCTTCTTCCGTGGTGGAGATGGAGATGCACTTTCCATCGGTCAACCCTTCCAGGCCGGCGCAGTCGCGGGTGAAATAGTAGAGATAGAGTTGCTCGGTGTTGCTGACGGTGGAGGAATAGGCCAGCGCAGTGTTGATCAGGTCGTGATTGGAGAGGTTGTCGAAGCCTTTCTTCTTCAAGGTTGAGTTGAGGCCGAGGCCGACATACGTGGCATTGCCCGTCACCGTGGCGAGGGGGCCTGCGACGGCGTAGACCTGTCCGCCGTCGATCCAAAGGCGCGAAGAGAGTTGATAGACCGTGTCCTGCGTGTCGGCAAGGCAGTTCATGCCGATCTCGGTACACTGCGGCCCGACCAAACTGATAGGTGGGCGCTGCCAGTTCTGGAAGTTCATGGCGCGCTTGGCAGCCACGCAGTCGTCCTGGCCACAGGGCTGACCCCATCTTTGGCTGACGGCGAATGCCAGGTTCTTGAGGTCGGGGGCCAGCGCGGTTTCGGCCGGATTCTCCACGGCCGTTCGTTCTTCGAGTTGGACGAGCGGATAGCGCTGAGGTTGGCGAGCCAGGTTGGTATCCCGAATGCGCAGGACGACGAGAGGCAGGTCCTCTCGCCAGGCATCCGCAGCCGCCTCATCAGCAGGCATGGCATAGCGGAACACTGTTAAGAAATCGTCGGCAGATTCCTGCAGCCCGATTCGCATGTTCTGGGGGATAGGCTCGGTGAAGATGTCGCCTTCTGCGAGTGAGCTCTTGCCCAGCGCGTCCCGGATGGCATCGTCCATGTAGCGGTCAGGGGTGATGATGAAGACGCGAAATTGGCCGAAGGCTTGATGGGATGCGGACTGCCGTTCGATGACCACGTTGTTGATGGCGTTGCTGAGGCTGCCGACTATCTGAATGCGTTTGTCATTTCCGGGGAGCTTGGCGAAGAACAGGTTGAGGAGGAAGGGATTGTTCATGACCGCCTTGTAGACGGCACTGTTCTCGTCCCAGACGCCCTGGCGCGTGTTGAGGTAGGTCTGTACTCCGAAGTAATCGGCCTGGGGAGGGAGCAGGCCGAAGATGACGATCGCCTCGCGCGGGTCGAAGCGATGGGAAATGGCATGGCCTTCTTCCGGCACACCGTATGCATTCAGCGTCTGGGTATCCACATACTCATCGTGCCACAGGGGTACGACAGGCATCACGTAAGGCGCAGCCGGATTGTTGCCGTAGCAGCTCCTCATGATCGGGTACGAATACTGCTCGCAGTCTTGCTTGGTATACACCTTCAGGTAGCCGCTCTTGACCTCAAAGCCTTGTTGCGCCAAATCAAGCGTGAGACCCTGCGCTATGTCTTGGACGGCTGCGGGCACGATATTTTCCGGCGTGACGCTGCCGGCAGACGCCGGAGAGGCCGCCCACACCGGCAGCAGGGCCAACACAAGCAGCAGAAAAATCCAGATCCGTCGATGGGAATTCATGGAAACCTCCTGTGGAAACTTTCTGGGTGTGGAAGCAGTCTACTCCCAAGTTATTGGTTCGTCAGGCAGTCTGCCAGGTACTCTTCGCCGGCAGACAGGGCCGCCACCAGGCCATCCCCACGGAAGCTATGGCTCAGGTTGGGCAAGGGCACGAAATCGAACGGCTTGTCGGCCGCCTCCAATGCTTGAATGAAGTTCACCGTGTTTTGCAGGTGGACATTCGTGTCGGCGAGACCGTGGATCAGGAGAGGCTTAGCCTGAATCTGGCCGGCCTTGGCGACTAGATTCGTGGCGGCGTAGCCATCTGGGTTGGCGTCGGGCGTGCGCATGTAGCGCTCGGTGTAGATCGTATCGTAGTAGCTCCAATCGGTGGGCGCGGCGCCGGCTACGCCGCAGCGGAAGACATACGGGGCGTACAGCAGCGCGTAGAGTGTCATGTACCCGCCGAACGACTTGCCGTCCGTTCCGATGCGCGTGGCATCTACGTACGGCAGCGACTTCAGATAGTCGATGCCGGCCAGTTGGTCGTCCAGCGCAGCCCGGCCAAGTTCCCCGAAGATGGGCGTCTCGAAGGCGTGCCCGCGGCCCAGGCTGCCCCGGTTGTCGAGTCGCCACACCAGGAAGCCCGCCTGCGTGTAGAGCACGTCGCGCTCGATGATGTTGAAGATATTGGTTGCGCCGTAACGGTTGGAGACCATTTGCAGGCCGGGGCCGCCGTACCAGTGAACGACTACGGGATAGCGGCGCGCCGGATCGAAGTTGGCGGGCTTGACAAGCTGCGCGTACAGGTCGACGCCGTCGTGTGCTTTAACGGTGACGAACTCACGCTGCAGCACGGGAAGTGGCAGAGCAGGCTCCGCACACTCGGCCAGCACAGTCTGGCCGCCGCCGTCCGTCTGCAGTACAGACGTGATTGGGGGCGTCTCCACGTCCGAGAACTGGTCCACCAAATAGTGGCCGTCAGCAGACAGCGCCGATAGATGAAAGCCTGGCTGCCGCGACACTTGCTCTAATTGGCCTGTGGCGATGCTCACGCGATCGATCTGCCGCTCGAGCGGGCTACTACGTGTCGTGATGAAGTAAGCCCATTCGCCTGTAGGGTCCACGTGGACCGGCTGGCCGGGCGTCAGCAGGTTCCACGCCGAGCTGTCGATCATCCACTCGCCCTGGGTGAGCTGCCGGATGAGTTCTCCCTCCCGGGTGTAGAGATATAGGTGCATGAAGCCGTTGCGTTCGGATAGCCAGAGGAACTGATCGCCGTGGCCCAGGAAGATCGGGGCCATATAGCGCTCCTCATTGATCCAGTAGGGATCTGTTTCGACGATAAGGGCGCGAGTCTCGCCGCTCTGCGGTGTCCACACGTTTAAGGCCAGTTCTGTGTGCTCACGGTTCACCGTGATGTAGAGCGCCTGGTTGGAGTCCGGCGTCCAGGTAAAGTAGGGGAGCACATATTCGGAGCCGGCCGGCAGCGGAATTTGCAGCGGCGGAGCGAGCGCGCCCGGGGTGAGCGCGTGGAGCGAAGCAACCGGGTTGGGCGTGCCGGCCGTCGGATAGCGTGTATAGCTAATGGTCGCCGGGACGGGTCGGTAATCGGTCACCGGGTCCTGGCGGACTGCACTTTCGTCTAGGCGCAGGTAGACCAGCCAGTTGCCGTCGGGCGACCAGGCGTAGGCGGGCTGCGCCGCGCGCGTCGCCAGTTCTTCGTTATAGACCCAATCCAGGCTTCCGTTGAAGATCGTTTCGCCGCCATCATTCGTCAGCCGTTGGACCTGGCCGCCGTTGACGTCGACCACGTACAGGTTATTTTCCTGCACATAGGAAATGCCCCCGCCGTCGGGTGTGAACATCACGCCGGTCTTGGGGCTGTCCGGGAGCCCTCTGGGCGCGGCCAGCGCGGTTGACTCGCCGGTCGCCACATCCAGCAGCCAGAGTGCTTGCTCGCCAGGCAGAAGCAGCTTGTCTCCGCCAGGCGACCACTGGGCAGAGGTCACGTCAATGGCGCCGGACTCACCGGTCGGATCAAATAACACCCGTTTTTCGCCCGTGACCGCATCATAGAGCCACAGCATGTCGTGGCCGCCCTGCGGCTCCACATACGCCAGCGTGGACCCTGCCGGGCTCCAGTTGAAGCTGGACGGGCCAGGCCCCATCAGCGCGCCTGGGGCGATGAGCATGCGCGGGGTGATTGCCTCTGTGTCCGGCATCGCGGGCTTTAGCACGTCGTCTCCTACAGATGCGGGTTCGGATATTGGTACACACGCAGCCACGAACAGAGTCGCCAACAACAAATACACGCTAGGATTGTTCGCCATTGCGCTCATCCCCCTTATGTGGCTACTTCTCCGGCACGCTTGACAGCACTGCCAGGAGAAAGTCCGTTGTCTTTTTCACGCTGGCGATTTCGAGCGCTTCATCGGGCGAATGGACGTTTTGCAGCGTAGGGCCGATCGAGATGGCGTCCATGCCAGGGTATTTGGAGACGACCGTTCCGCACTCCAGGCCGGCATGGACGGCAGAAACTTGGGGCGCCCGGCCATACATCTCTTGGTAGACCTGCTGCATGAGCGCCAGGAGCGGCGAGCTTGCGTTGGGCGCCCAGCCGGAATAGCGGTCGCTGACAATTGTCTCCGCGCCTGCCAACGACCACACGCTGGTGATGATCCCGGCCACGTTGTCCAGAGAAGAATCGACTGAACTGCGCATGTAGCATGCAACGTCTAGTTGGCCGTCTTTCGCGTGGACAAGGCCCATGTTGGTAGAGGTTTCCACCAGGCCCGGCACGGCGTCGCTCATGCGCAGGATGCCCTGGGGCGTGGCGTAGAGAGCGGCGATCAGGGTGCGTTGGGCAGCCTCATCCATGACCTGGGCGGGCGAATCGGCGGGCGTCGCCTGCACGCGCAGGTCCGGTTCTACTGCGGCCAGCTCGTTTTGGATCACGGATTGGTATGCGTCCACGGCCTGGAGGAAGGCATCCGCCCGGCTTTCGGGGACACAGACAAGGGCCGTGGCGTCGCGTGGGATGGCATTGCCTGCGCTTCCGCCGGCGATCTCGGCGATGCGCAGGCCATAGGCAGGCCCTGCCGTGCTCAGGAAACGCACCAGCAACTTGGTGGCATGGCCGCGGCCGAGGTGGATGTCGACGCCGGAATGCCCGCCCTTGAGTCCTTGGACGCTTAGGGTGTAGGCTGCCATGCCGGACGGCACGGAAGTCTCGGCGTAGGAGGTTGTGATGCGGGCCACGGCGCCTCCGGCGCTGCCGATGATGAATGTGCCCTCCCACTCGCCATCCAGGTTGATGTAGAGTTCACCCTGGAGCGCATCGGGTTTCAGGCCCGCCGCGCCCGACATGGTAGTTTCTTCGTCAGCGGTGAACAACGCTTCAATCGGACCTGTGGTCAGCGTCCGTGACTGCAGCACAGCCATGGCGATGGCCATGCCGATGCCGTCGTCGGCGCCCAGCGTCGTGCCATCGGCCCTCACCCATTCACCGTCCACGTAGGCCGGAATGGGGTCGGTAGTGAAGTCGTGGATTTTTTCCGGCGTCTTCTGCGCCACCATGTCCATGTGGGCTTGCAGGACGACGCCCTTGCGGTTCTCCATGCCTATAGCGGCCGGCTTGCGAATCAACACATTGCCGGCTTCGTCGACGATGGTCTCCAGGCCAAGGTCCTGGCCGAATTGGACCAGGAAGGCGCGCACCTGGTCGAGATGCCCGGATGGGCGCGGG
>JBBSBO010000034.1:0-10852 GCA_038251215.1 Caldilineales bacterium | reverse complement strand
GCTCAACGCCGCCCTGGAGCCGGGCGACATCGTCGTCGCCGAGCACACCGACCCCAGCTGGATCCTGATCTTGCCGCTAGCAGCAGGGCTGGTGGTGGAACGGGG
Source organism: Caldilineales bacterium (assembly GCA_038251215.1). GTDB lineage: Bacteria > Chloroflexota > Anaerolineae > Caldilineales > Caldilineaceae > JASGTU01. Next base: position 10,747 of record JBBSBO010000034.1, on the reverse strand, counting down.
CAGCTTGCTCTCCCATGCCGCCATCGTAGCGCGCGAGCTGGGCATTCCCGCCGTGGGCGCGCTGAGCGGCGCCACCAGTCGCCTGCACGACGGCCCGACCAACGAAAACATCGGTAGCACAGGCCGGGTGACGACGCTTCCGACAGACGCGTAAGGCTCGCGCGCCGGCCCCACGGTTTGCCGGCGGCGACAAGTTGGCCCAAGATAATCCAGTACGCAATTCATTGCTGCGATTTCTCGCGGCTAACCGGAAAGGAACGGCTATGCCTCATCTGTTTGATCCCCTCACGCTGCGCACGGTGACGCTGCGCAACCGCATCGCCATGCCGCCCATGTGCCAATACAGCGCGCACGATGGCTTAGCGAACGACTGGCATTTGGTCCACTATGGCAGCCGCGCCGCCGGCGGGGCCGGGCTGATCATCGTCGAGGCCACGGCGGTAGAGGCGCGCGGCCGCATTTCGCCCAACGACCTCGGCCTGTGGTCGGACGAACAGATCGCACCGCTGGCGCGCGTGGCGAGCTTCATGCGCCAATACGGCGCGGTTCCCGCCATCCAACTGGGCCATGCCGGGCGCAAAGCCGGCACGGCGCGCCCCTGGGACGGCGGTCATCCACTCGACGACGACGCCGGCGGCTGGGCGATCGTAGGGCCAAGCGCCCTCCCCTTCGACGAAGGCTATCGCACGCCTGCCGCGCTCAGCCTAGAGGAGATCGCCGCCATTCAGCAAGCCTTTGTCCAGTCCACTCTGCGCGCCGACGCGGCCGGCTTCGAGATGGTGGAGGTGCATGGCGCGCACGGCTATCTGATCCACAGCTTCCATTCGCCGCTCTCCAACCAGCGCGAGGACCGGTACGGCGGCAGCTTCGAGAACCGCATCCGCTTCACGCTGGAGACGGTGGCGGCGATGCGCGCCGTATGGCCCGAAGACAAGCCGCTGGCCGTGCGCCTCTCGTGTACGGATTGGGTGGAAGGCGGCTGGACGCTGGAAGAGTCGGTGGCGCTGGCGCAACAGCTCAAGCCGCTGGGCGTCGACCTGATCGATTGCAGTTCCGGCGGCGGCTCGCCGCTGGCGCGCATCCCCGCCGGCCCCAGCTACCAGGTCCCCCTAGCCGAGGCGGTGCGCCGGGGCGCGGACATACCCGCCGCTGCGGTCGGCCTGATCACGCAGGCCATGCAAGCGGATGAGATCGTGCGCAACGGCCGCGCCGATATCGTGCTGGTCGGGCGTGAGCTGCTGCGCAACCCCTATTGGCCGCAGCGCGCCGCCCTTGACCTGCACAAACCCAGCCAGGCCCCCGTCCCCAGCCAATACCTGCGCGCCTTCTAGGTTTGCCTTTTCCGTGAAAGGATCGTATCGCAGACCACTAGTCAGATCGCCTGGGCGTCTGGTATACTGCAAACGATGATGCTCAGGAGGCAAACTTGAACGCAAACTGGAGCCGAAACGCTTTCGTCTACCTGCTGATCCTGGTGGCGGGCGCCGCGCTGTTCTTCAATATTTACAAGCCGGACGAGGCCCCGCAGCAGATCAGCCTGAGCCAGTTGGCGACGGCGGTCAAAGCCGGGCAAATTCAGTCCATCACCGTCAAAGGCCCCGAAGTCGAGGTCGTCAAAGATCCGGCGCAGCCGCCGGTCGTAACGCGCCGCGAGGAAAGCGTGCCGCTCACGCAGACGCTGATCGGCCTCGGCGTCAAGCCCGAAGACCTCGCCCAGGTCAAGATCACCTACGAGGCGCCGGGCAACTCGAGCGGCTGGCTGGCGCTGCTGGTCAACTTGCTGCCGCTCGTCTTTATTGCCGGCCTCTTCTTTATCCTCTTCCGCCAAACGCAAGGCAGCAACAATCAGGCCATGTCCTTTGGCAAGAGCAAAGCGCGCCTCTTCACCGGCGATAAGCCTACCGTCACCTTCGACGATGTCGCCGGCTCGGACGAGGCCAAGCAGGAGCTGGAAGAGATCGTCGAGTTCCTCAAGGAACCGCAGAAGTTCGCCGCCCTGGGCGCGCGCATCCCCAAAGGCGTGCTGCTCGTCGGCCCGCCAGGCACCGGCAAGACTCTGATGGCGAAGGCCGTCTCCGGTGAGGCGGGCGTGCCCTTCTTCAGCATTTCCGGCTCCGAGTTCGTCGAGATGTTCGTCGGCGTCGGCGCCAGCCGCGTGCGCGACCTCTTTGAGCAGGCCAAGCGCAGCAGCCCCTGCATCATCTTCATCGACGAGATCGACGCCGTGGGCCGCTATCGCGGCACGGGCCTGGGCGGCTCGCACGACGAGCGCGAGCAGACGCTCAACCAGATTTTGGTCGAGATGGACGGCTTTGGCACCGACACCAACGTCATCCTGATCGCAGCCACCAACCGCCCCGACATCCTCGACCCGGCCCTGCTGCGCCCCGGTCGCTTCGACCGCCGCGTGACCATGGATCGCCCCGACGTCAAGGGGCGCACCGCCATACTCAACGTCCACGCCCGCGGCAAGCCGATTGCGCCGGACGTGGAGCTGGAGGCCATCGCTCGCCAGACGCCGGGCTTCGTAGGGGCCGACCTGGAAAATGTGGTCAACGAGGCCGCCATCCTCGCCGCGCGCCGCGGCAAGCGCGCCATCGGCATGGCGGAGCTGCAAGAGGCCGTCGAGCGCATCGGCATGGGCGGCCCGGAGCGGCGCAGCCGGCTCATGTCCGCGCGCGACAAAGAGGTGATCGCCTATCACGAGGCGGGCCATGCCGTCGTGGCGCGCATGGTCGAACACTCCGACCCCATCCAGAAGATCACGATTGTGCCCCGCGGCGGGGCGGGCGGCTACGTGTGGCGCGTCTCCGACCGGGATCGCGTGCTTGTGGCCCGCTCGTACTACCTGGACACCATCGCCGTGGCCCTAGGCGGGCGCGTGGCGGAGGAGTTGATCTTCGGCGACGTCTCCAACGGGGCCAGCCAGGATATCCAGCAGCTCACCAACACTGCGCGGGCGATGGTCACCCGCTTCGGCATGAGCGAAAACCTCGGTCCGCTCCAGTTCGGGCAGCAGGACGAGATGGTCTTCCTCGGCCGCGAGATGGCGGAGCAGCGCGACTACAGCGAAGAGGTCGCCGAGCAGATCGACGCCGAAGTGCGGCAGATTGTCGACACAGCCTATCAACGCGTGCGCGCCATGTTGGGCAGCAACCTAGACACGCTGCACGCCGTGGCCCGCGCCCTGCTCGACCGCGAGACGCTCAACAGCGCCGAGTTTGAGGAAGTGTTCCAGAGCGCCTAACGCGGTTTGGCAGCTTGATCGATAGGGTAAAGAAAAGGCCGGCGCGTGTGCCGGCCTTCGTGTTTTCTCGATTGTGACCCGCGCGCGCCGGCTCAGAACAGGTCGTCGTCCTCGCCGTCGCCGGCCTGGGCGACGTCCGTGTCTTCGTCTTTGAGCAGCACCTCGCGACCTTGCCCGCCGCCCATGTCCGGCCCGACGACGCCGCGATCCTCCAGTTGCTCCATCAGGCGCGCGGCCTTGGGGTAGCCCACGCGCAGCTTGCGCTGCAACATGCTCGTGCTGCATGTGCGCATGCCGCGCACCAGGTCGATGGCGTCGAGCAAGACTTCTTCTTCCTGGTCCATCTGGTCGAGCAGCCCATTCCAGGGCGGCACGGCGCGCGCGCCGTCGCTCTGCCCGCGCCAGAAGCTGACCACGCGGCCGATCTCATCGTCCGCCACAAAGCAGCCCTGCAGGCGGAAGAGCTTGGACGCGTCCGGGCGCATGAGCAACATGTCGCCCTGGCCCAGCAACCGCTCCGCGCCCGGCTGATCCAGGATCACGCGGCTGTCGATCTGGCTGGTGACGGCAAAGGCAATGCGCGAGGGGAAATTAGCCTTGATCAGCCCGGTCACCACGTCCGTGCTGGGGCGTTGCGTCGCCAGCAGCAGATGGATGCCTGTGGCGCGTGCCATCTGCGCTAGCCGGCAGAGCTGCCGCTCTACGTCCTCGGCCGCGGTCATCATCAGGTCCGCCAGTTCGTCCACCACCAGCACAATATAGGGCAGCGGCTTTAGCTCGCCCTTGCCCTGCGATCGCTGCGTGACCAGTTCGTTATAACCCGCAATGTTGCGCACGCCCGCCTCGCGGAAAAGCCGGTAGCGGTCGTCCATCTGCAACATCAGCCAGGTCAGCGCACCCATCACCTGGTCCATATCGGTGATCACCTTGCCGATCAGGTGCGGGATGCCGTTGTAGCCCGGCAATTCCACCATCTTGGGGTCGATCATCACCATCTGCAGCTCATCCGGCCCATGCTGCATCAAGAGGCCGGTGACAATGGCGTTGATGCACACCGACTTGCCGGAGCCGGTCGCCCCCGCGATGAGCAGATGCGGCGCCTGCGTCAAGTCCATCACCACCGGCGCGCCCGCCGTATCGCGCCCCAGCGCCACCTTCAGCCGCCCGCCGGCGCGCTGCATGGCGGTACTCTCTAGAATGCCGCGCAGCGCCACGCGCATCTTCTTCACGTTGGGCACCTCGATGCCCACATACGGGCGGCCCGGCACCGGCGCCTCAATGCGCACAGACTTGGCGGCTAGGGCCAGCGCCAGGTCATCGGCCAAGTTGACGATGCGGTTGACGCGCACCTTGCGCCGTTGGCCGGAGCTTTCCAAATACTGCGGCTCCACGCCGAACTGAGTGACGGTCGGCCCGCTTTCCACATGCACCACGCGCACCGGCACGTTGAAATCCTCCAGCGTGCGCTCGATCATGTGCTCCATGGCGCGCGTGTCGCCCCCGCCATAGACGCCCTCGTCCAGGCTCAGGAGGTCGACGCCCGGCAAGACGCGACGCCGTGTCTGCGCGCCGCGTTTGCGCCCGGCGGGCGCGGTCGCAACGGGGGCGAGCGTCGCTTTGGCGCGACGTGCGGGCCGGGGCGGCGCATCGACGACCATCGACGCCGGCATCCCTGCCACGTAGTGTTCCTCGTCCAGCTCCTCATCCGGCGCGTACGGGGCCACGAAGTTGTTGGTATACAGCGGCGTGGTCGAAGCGTGCTCCGACACGTCCCTGCTCCACCAGCCGGGATGATCCTGCACGAACCAGCGCCAGTAATCCGCGATGACCGGCGTCCAGCGCGCCACATAGACCGAGGCAAAGACCAGCGGCGTGTAGCGCACCGTCCAGTAAAAGCCCGCCACGCCCAGCACCACCACGAGGAAAAACGCGGACCAGCGCCCCAAGCCCGCCGTCAGCAAGCTCGCCAGCGCGGTGCCGACCAGGCCGCCGCCTCCGCCCGCGCGCGTTACGTCCCAGGAAAAGGAGGGGTTATTGAGCAGCGCCGTGCCCGTCATCAACGCCAGCAGCAGCGTCTCGACGCCCAAGAGCGCCTCGGCGCTCCAGTAGCCGGCGCGCTCGCGCAGCAGCATCACGCCGCCGGCAATCAGCATGCTCACCACGAGCAAAGGCGCAGTCCACCCGGCCATATGCACCAGCCAGGGGACGCCTGCCTCGCCGCTCAGCGAAAACAAAGCCGCGCCCCCCCCGACAAGCACGCACACGCCGATGATCTCGACCGTGAAGCCGGCGCGCACCTGGTTGAAAAATGTGGGGAAATTGTCGATTGGTTCGGATTTAGCCATAGGGTTAGCCGCCCATCGTCTAGAGTCTGTCACGCACTACGGTTTTCACACGACGCTCTACGCACAACTGCTGCGCTCGCCGTCAGTGTGGCCGCGCCGGCCTGCCAGGGCGACATGACTCACTAACCCTTCCGTCACATCTTGCCCTCCGCCACCGGCGCGGGGCGAGGCCGCTTATCCGCCGGAGCGCCGGAGTTCGGCGCATTCTGCACTGCTCCGCCGGCTTCTACATCGCCGGCCTTTTCATCGCCGGCTGCCGCCCCGTCCACATGCGAAGCAGGCGGCACGAGGCCGTTGCCCTGCTCCATCTCCGTCAGCACCTGCGCCACTTGCCCGATCGCCACGCGCTGCTTGCGATAGAGGTCGCTCTCGCTGATCGCCAGCCGGTCGGCGATCTCGCGGATACGGCGGCCCTGGATGAAGCGCATCTCCAGAATGTTATAGAGCAGCCACTCCGGCGCGCTCAGGTTCGGCTTGCCGTCCGGCTTGAGCTTCTCAATCGCCGAACCGAGCACCAGACGCAGCGCCTTGGTCGGGTTGCCGCCGGCATCGTCCAGCACGCCGCCCACCACGCGCAAATGCACCAGCGGGCTGCGCGTCAGCTTGGGGCCGCCCCAATAGTGGCGCAGCGCATCGCGCACCCAGGCCTCGAATTCCGGGCTGTGGATCGGGCTGGGGCTGAGTAGCGCTTCCGTCACCGAAGCTTCGCTCTCCGCTGCCTGATAGGGCGCTACGTTGCGCATTTGCTGGATACGCTCGATGTCCGGGATGATGGCCTGCAAGGCTACGAACACATCCTGCTGCAGCCTCTGGTCCATCAACGCCCGCGTCGAGTTCTCGATCATGTGGTCGAGCAGTTCGACCTCGTCGGCGCTGAGGAGCGGCGTCTCCGTGCGCGCCTCCACCCCCAGGATGCCCAGCACATGCATGGCATCGTCTGGCGCAGAGGATGGCTTGACGGTCGAATCCAGCAGGGGCCATATCCAGAATCCCCGGTGTGACAACGGCTCAACCACGGTGTCGCGACGCAGCGCCATGCCCAGCGCCGCCGTCCAATCGTCCACCGCCACCACCTGCTCGCGCACCTGCGGCGGGCCGACGACAACCTCCAGCATCAGGTCCGGCCCCGACGTCACCGCCACAAAGCCGGACGGCACGCGCAGCAGCTCGCAGAGCGACGCCAGGTTGTTCTCCAAAAACTGACGCAGGTCGCTGGTCGCCAGCAGCCGCCGGTCCAGCTCGCGCAGCCACGCGATTTCTTCGCGATCTTCTCGATAAACAAGACGGTCAACCAGCGTTTTCGTTACGCTGAGCAGCAGTTGGCTCAGCACGATCACGCCCGTGATCACGCTGAAGAGGATGACATCGCGCGGCAAGCCCAGCAGCGTTTCGACTTTCGGCACCGTCTGCACGGCCAGAATGACGAGGATGGCGACCACCGGCCCGCGGATGAAAAAGCGCAGCAACCGATAACGCACCACGCGGTCCGGCGTGAGCACGCCGAAATAGGCGACCGAGTAGCTCATTACGATCAGGGCAAAGGCTACCACGCCATTGACCAGCAGCGCGAGCGTGAGGATCGCCGCGCTCGAGCCGAGCGATTGCAGCAGGCGGTCGGCTCCGATCAAATAGGGGAAAATGCCGATGCTGGGCACGGCAAAGGCCACAAACAAGTACGTCATGCGCTGGCGCGTGCTGTCGGTCAGGCAACGCCCGCGCGCCTTCCAGATGTTGTCGAGCGCCAGCAACGAAGTCGCCGCATAGAAGAGGGAAAAGACCCAGAAGAGCGGCCCCGGCTCCAGGTAGCTGATCGGCGGCTGGAAACGCACCAGGTCCACGATAGACGTCGAGAATAGGGCCAGTACCGCGCTGACGCCCGCTATGCCCAGGATCAGCATGCCCAGGCCGCGACGACGACCGACGCGGTGGTTGGTGGCGCGCAACACAGCCAGCGAAAAGCGATAGTTCGCCGCGGGCAACAGCGCGATCCCCAGCCATTGCAGCCGCAGCCAGCGCTCGGCGGACGGGGCCGATGTGACGCGCGCCAAGGCCACATCACTGGCATAACTGAGCGCAATGCAGCCCAGCAAGAAGGCAAACCAGCGCGCCACCGTGCTGCCAAAGTTATACGTCAATGTGTAGGCGAGCAGCGAGAAGGCCAAAATCACCAACACGCTGGAAAGCGCCATATTGGCGAACGTCAACCACGACGTCAGCGTCAAGCCCAGTACGGACATAATGGCTAGCTAACCCACTCCACTTCTTCCTGCACGATCACCCACATCTTGCGCCTCTTCTTCAATTCCAGCCGGAAACCGCCAGCCGTCATCGGCGTGCGGCGAATGTGCATGTGTACCTCCGCCTCCTGCAACGTGCGAAACTCGATGGCATCCATCTCGATCAATGGGCCTTCGGCGGGCGGCGCCGGCTCGTCCGGCATCAGCCAGTAGGTGTCGCCATCGAACCCAAGATCGCCCGTCACCTCCGCGGCATGAGAGCGAATGCGCAGCTGCGCGGGCTGCCCGTCCGGGTTGGGGTCCAATTGCCGGCGCAGCCCCAACTTGTGGACTAAGGCTGTACGACGAATGCGGATCGTGTCCGGTTCCTGCGGATCGTCGCTGCGATAGTAGCGCGCCAGAGCATAGGTCGGGCCAAAGGCGTTTTGTTGGCCCAGCAAGCGCAGCAGTTCCTCGCGCACGCCATTCCACTTGTAGCGCCAGTCCTTCGTCTGGATCTGGTCGCCGTATTCCAACAGTTCGAGGGTCGCCTCCGCGCCCAGGCGGCTGATGATGGCGACCGGTGACAGTTGCGTCGGGTCGCGCTTGAGCCGCTCCAAGAGCATGGCCGGCGTCGACTCGAACTCGTCCGGCGTGAGAAAGGAACGCCGCGTGCTCATGCTGAAGACCACGCCCAGCACCAACGCGCCCAACAGCAGCCCGACCAAAATCCAGGCAACCGTATCCATCGAAGCCACAATACGGGCCAACGACGGGAAACGGTTCAGATCGAGGCTATCGAGCAGGCCTTGTACAGCTTCGGAAAAGTCCGGCATACGCCTTGCAGCCACGCGGGCAGTCAGCAGGTAACGGCTAGAGTCAACGGCACTGGTCTGCGCGGGCGCGCCGGCTCGCAGCACGATGTTGCACCCGAAAAAGACCCGATAATTTCGCCCTTATTCTACCACACAGCCCGAGACAGACCATGCGCAGGCGAGTCTCTCTGCGGCGCGGCGTATGCCGCCGTCGATGATCCGCGCTTGCCGGTTTACAAGAATGTAAGCTGCATAACGACATCGCCGCCTCGAATCACATAGATTGTACACAAGCTGAACAATATTTGTACAACATCGTGAGGTCCACGAGCAGCGAAGTGCATATCCAACTATCACGTTCACACATCACCAACCACCAAGGAGAGAGTCCCATGAAACGTTTGTTTATCCTGCCCCTGCTTCTGGTACTAGCGCTAATGGCAAGCGCCTGCGCCGCCCCCGCCGCCCCGGCCCCGGCTGCGCCGGCAGCAACCGAAGCTCCTGCTGCTGCCGAGCCGACCGCCGCTCCCGCTGAAGAAGCTGCTATGGGCGACATGGCTGACATCGTCGACACCGCCGTAGCCGCCGGCAACTTCACCACGCTGGTCGCCGCCATCGAGGCCGCCGGTCTGGTCGACACGCTCAAGGGCGAGGGTCCCTTCACCGTCTTCGCTCCCACCGACGAGGCCTTCGCCGCCCTGCCCGCAGGCACGGTCGACGCCCTCCTGGCTGACCCCACCGGCGACCTGACCCAGATCCTGCTCTACCATGTCGTGCCGGGCAAGGTCATGGCTGCCGACCTGTCGGACGGCCTCACGGCTGACACCGCCCAGGGCGCGCCCGTCACCTTCACCATCGACGGCGACTCGGTCAAGGTCAACGACGCCAACGTCGTCGCCGCCGATATCGAAGCCTCCAACGGCGTCATTCACGTCATCGACGCCGTCATCATGCCGCCGCAGTAGGGCTTCCGTTCGCTCTTCTCGTCCGGCGAAGTAGCCGGGTAGTTTCCTCCTCCATAGGTAGCAGGGAAGCGAGTTCGCTCGCTTCCCTGCCCTTTTTTGAATACTTATCCAGAAAACTCGGCATAGAAGGCGCCGATCCCGTTATTCTCATTTCTTGCTGTTCTTGCTGTTGCTTTTCCTTTGCGTTTTCTTTGCGCACTTTGCGGTTTTCAGTTGTTCCGCATTGCCTGCGCGCCGCTGCGCGCATATAATCTCGGCATGGATAAGCCGCTTGCCTTCGAGCAACTTCAAGCAGATCTCGGCGTCGGCGCGCCTGTACCCGCGGGCTGGCGCCCCCTGGCAGACTGCCGTCTCGCCATCATCGTGGGCGTGACGGGCGTCGGCAAAAGCACCGTTCTGGCGCGCCTGGCGGATGTCGGGCTGGATTTCACCCTGCTGCCGGACCGCCGCGTACTCACCGACCGGCTGATCATCTCCACCATGCAGGCGCAAGACGGCGAGCCGGCCGGCCCGGTGCGCGACCGCAGCCTGCGCTTCGACTACACGCGCCGCTACCGCGCGCGCTATGCCGGCGGCATGGCCCACGCCCTCAGCCAAGTCTCGGCTGCGCCCGCCCTGGCGCAGCGCCGCCTGCTCTTCGACGGGCTGCGCGGCGTCGACGAGGTGCGTCATGCCGCCGACGCCCTGCCCAATGCGCACTTTATTGTGTTGGAGGCGCCGGACATCGTGCGCGTGCAGCGCCTCTTGGGCCGCCAGGACGCCTTTGACGCGGTGAGTCTATCGCCCAGCGAGGACATAGCTTCGCCCAGCCTGGCGAGCCTGGCCGACCTGGGAGTACCGGACGCCGCCGCGCTCTTCTCCCCCGGCGAGGCCGCCGCCTTGCTCGCCTGGGTGCGCCGCAGCGAGGTCAGCGCCGACGATCTGCGCGCCAAGCTGCGCATCGTCGTCGAGGAGCGCCGCAATTACGACCCGGCGGCAGCGCGCGCCGCCCTGCAAGAAAACGCGCCGCAGCGCACCCTCTGCCTCGACACGGTCGCGCTGGACGCCGCGCAGATCGCCCAGGCCATCGCGGCCTGGCTGCCAATCTAGCGCCGCCCGCCCAATACCTCCCCAGGAGCCAACCATGCCTTCTTCCGCCCGGCCCGTGATCGAGCACATC
>JBBSBO010000033.1:0-10864 GCA_038251215.1 Caldilineales bacterium | reverse complement strand
TATCGCCTTCTCGCCGCTGGCGCAGGGGCTGCTGAGCAACAAGTATTTGAAAGGCATACCGGAAGATTCGCGCGCGGCCAAGTCGCACTTCCTCCAGCGCGATCAGATCACGCAGGAGCGCATGGCGCAGGTGGAGCAGCTAAACGGGATCGCGCAGGCGCGCGGCCAGTCGCTGGCGCAGATGGCGATCGCGTGGGTGCTGCGCCACCCGGGCATGACCTCGGCGCTGGTCGGCGCCAGCCGCATCAGCCAGGTGGAGGACAACGTGGCGGCCTTGAACAACTTGGACTTCTCCGCCGAAGAGCTGACGGCGATCGACGCGATTTTGGCCGAGTAGCGGCGGTAGGGCTGCAACACATGTTGAGCAAACGCCTGCCGGTTCCCGGCTGGGCGGCAAGTGCGGTATCATAGAGCGCGCCCCGCCCGTGCATGTGTAGAATGGGCAGCGTAACCGCGGGCCTCGCAACAGTGGATAGGAGAGATGACGTGAAGATAGCCGTTCTCATTAAGCAGACGCCCGATACTGCCGAACTGCCCAAGGTCTCGGCGGAGGAAGTACAGAGTGGCGCGGTCAAGGCCACGATGGTGATCAATCCTTGGGACGAATATGCCGCCGAAGAGGCGATCCAACTGGGCGACCGCTACGGCGCCGAATCCGTCGCCATCACGATGGGCGCTTCGACCGCCACCGACGCGCTCAAGCATGCCCTGGCGATGGGTATCAACGAGGCCAAGCTGGTGGACAGCACCGGCATCAACGGCGACACGTGGACCACGGCGTCGCTCTTGGCCGCGGCTGTGCGCGCTGAAGGTGATGTGGACTTGGTGATCACGGGCAAGCAGAGCGTGGACGAGAACAGCAGCAGCGTCTTCATTGGCGTAGCGTGCAAGCTGGGCTTCCCGCTGGCGGCTAACGTCATCAAGATCTTCGAGATCGCCGGCGGACGCTTCACGGTTTAGCGCGTTGTGGACGTCTAGCAGGAAACCGTGTCGCTGCCCCTGCCCGCCGTGATCAGCGTGGGCAAAGAGATCAACGACCCGCGCTTCCCTAGCTTTATGGGCATCCGCAAGGCCAACCGCGCCACGATCCCGGTCGTGCCCGCGGCCGAGTTGAACGCGGGCGACCTATCTCGCCGCGCCAACTGGACTAACATCCGTAAGCCGGACGAAAAAGCGGCGAGCTGCACGATCTTTGACGGCGCCACCGCTGCGGAAAAAGCGACAAAGCTGGTCGACGCGCTCATGGCCGAGAAAGTTCTCTAGGGGGAAGCATGTCTGTTCTCGTATGGATTGAACAAAGCAACAATCAGGCCGTGCCGAGCAGCTGGGAAGTGCTGGGCAAGGCGCGCGAACTAGCCGATGCGCTGGGAACTACGCTGGGCGCGGTCGTGCTGGGCGACGAGACCGCGGCGGCGGCCGCCGCCGCCGGCCAATATGGCGCGGACACGGTCTACGCCGTCACCAGCCCGCTCTTGGCCGAGTATCGGCTCAGCGCGTATGCCGCCGGACTGCGCCAGGCCGTGCAGGCCGCGGGCGCGACGGTGGTCTTAGCCGGCGCCACGACGCGCGGCCGCGAGGTGAGCGCCATGGTCGCCTGTAGCCTCGACGCCGGGCTGGCGCCGGACGCGTCGGACCTGCACATTGAGAGCGGCAAGCTGGTGGCGGTGCGCCCGGTCTACTCCAACAACTTGCTGACCGATATCACCTTCAGCAGCGATATCCAGGTCGCCAGCGTGCGCCCGCGCTCCTTCCCCATGCCGCAGGCGAGCAGCCGCACGGCGGAAGTCAAGAGCCTGGACCTGGGGCTGGGCGAGGACGACATCCCGGAGAGGATCCTGGAGGTGCAGTCCAGCGGCGGCAACGAGGTGAACCTGGTCGACGCCACGATTGTGGTGGCGGGCGGGCGCGGCGTAGCCGGCGATTCGGCCAAGGGCTTCGCGCTGATCAGCGATCTGGCCGCAAGCATGGGCGCTGCTATCGGGGCCAGCCGCGCGGCGGTGGATGCCGGCTTTGTGCCCTACAAGTATCAGGTCGGGCAGACGGGCCGCACCGTGCGCCCGGACGTCTATTTTGCCGTGGGTATCAGCGGAGCGATCCAGCATTTGGCGGGCATGGGCGGCAGCAAGGTCATTGTCGCCATCAACCGCGACGCCGGCGCGCCGATCTTCGAGAAGGCCACCTACGGCATCGTGGGCGACCTGTACGAAGTCGTGCCCGCGCTGACGGCGGAGCTGAAGAAGCGACTCGCCTAGCGCAGGCGGCGCCGCGGCAACTGAAGCAACGTCTGAAGAATATCCACTGGGGGAGCATGGCCGTCTGCCGTGCTCCCCCGGTTTGCTGTCTGCGCCCTGTGCAGTTTAAGATGGCCTATAGAATGATGCGCTACAGAATAATGTGCTACAGAATGTCGCCTGTGATCATCCGCCACGAAACGCCGGTCAACCGCACGCGAGAACCCAGCCATGCAGATTGATGTCGCGCCGCACCAGACGCCGGACTCCACCCGGCCCTACCGCGCCTATTTCCGCTGCTTCCGGGGCTGCCCCGGCGAATATTCCTTGTATGATGTGATCTACACTTGCCCGACGTGCGGCGGGCTGTTGGAGGTGGCGCACGACTTGCCTGCGCTGCAACAGAAGCCGGCGGCGGAATGGCAGGCGCTCATCGACCGGCGCGTGGGCACGACGACTTGGCCGTATGGCAGCGGCGTGTGGGGCATGCGCGAATGGGTGGCGCCCGATCTGCGCGACGAGAACGTCGTGAGCATGTACGAGGGCAACACCAACCTCTATTGGGCCGAGCGCCTGGGCAAGATGATCGGCCTGTCCGACCTGTGGATCAAGCTGTGCGGCAACAGCCACACGGGCAGCTTCAAGGACCTGGGCATGACCGTGCTTGTCAGCGTGGTCAAGCAGATGATGGCGAGCACGCAAGGCTCCGGCAGCGCGGTGCGCGCCGTGGCCTGCGCCAGCACGGGCGACACCAGCGCGGCCTTGGCCGCCTATGCCGCCTGCGCCGGCATTCCTGCCGTGATCTTCCTGCCGCAGGGCAAGGTGAGTACCGCGCAACTGGTGCAGCCGGTGGCGAACGGCGCGCATGTCTTGGCGCTGGACACCGACTTCGACGGCTGTATGCGCATTGTGCGCGAGGTGACGCAGGACAACACGCTCTACCTGGCGAACTCGATGAACAGCATCCGCGTCGAGGGACAGAAGACGGTCGCCATCGAGATCGTGCGCCAGTTCGACTGGGAAGTCCCCGACTGGATCGTGATCCCGGTGGGGAACTTGGGCAATATAAGCGCGCTATACAAGGGGCTAAAGCTGCTCATGGACCTGGGCATCACGCACAAGATGCCGCGCCTGGTGGCGGCGCAGGCCGACAAGGCCAATCCTTTCTATCTGAGCTATCTCAACGGCTTCGCGGCCAAGCAGTCCGTCACCGCGCAGCCTACGCTGGCGACGGCTATCCAGATCGGCGCGCCCATTAGCTATGACAAGGCGGTGGAGGCCGTGCAGGCGACCCACGGCATCGTCGAGGCCGTCAGCGAGCACGAGCTGGCGAACGCAGCCGCGCTGGCTGACTTGACGGGCATGTACACCTGCCCCCACACCGGCGTGGCGTTGGCCGCACTCTTCAAGCTCGTCGAACGCGGCGAAATCGGCCGCGACGAGCGCGTGGTCGTGATCAGCACGGCGCACGGCCTCAAGTTCACCGGCTTTAAAGTGGGTTATCACGAGGGCAGCCTCGCCGAGGTGGAGAGCGAATACGCCAACCCGCCCGTCTATTTGCCGGCGGACACGGCGATCGTCAGGGAGACCATCAACCGCAAGCTGGACGCGCACCGCGCGGCTCGATGACCCATGGCTGAGACTTCGCCTTTGCGCGACTCGCTGCGCGACCCTTCGCGCGACCCCTTGCCGGGCTACCACCCCACCTCCTTTTCGGCGGGGCGCATGGATTTTACGTGGGAGGAACTGAGCGACGAGGCGCGCGCCCAGGCCTATGCCGACTGGGAGGCGGGCAAGGGGCTAATCGGCGGCGACCCGCGGCGACGGCCCGGCTCCGAGCGGCTGCCGGCGTGGGGCATCGACCGCCCTTTTTTTCGCGCTTTATGCCTGGACGACCCGCGCGGCCACAACGGCCGGCAACTGCGCAGTCTGCTGGCGTCGACGCAGCCGCTTGAGGTGGAGATCGGCTTTGGCCGCGGCGACTTTCTGCTGGACCGGGCGCGACGCCGCCCGCAGACGCTTTTCATCGGCTACGAGACCAAGAACAAGGCGACGCGGCTGTGCTTGCAGCGCGTCGAGCGCTACGCCATCGGCAACCTGTGGCTGAGCGACGACGATTGCCGCTTCAACATGCCGCGCCTGCTGCCGGACGGGCGGGCGGAGATCGTGCATATCCTTTTCCCCGACCCGTGGTGGAAGGAGCAGCACCGCGTCAAGCGCCTCTTTTCGCCGCCGTTTGTGGACTTGCTGGCGGCCAAACTGGCGCCGGGCGGGCTGCTCCACTTCAAGAGCGACGTGCAGGAGTATGGCGAGCTGGTCGCTTATTTGCTGGCGCAGCACGCAGCTTTCCGCGCGCCTGATGTCGCGCACGATGAAGCGCACGATGAAGCGCATGATGCAGCGCAGGCGGAGCGCATCGGCGACTTCGCGCCCACGCACCGCGAGCATTGGTGCATCCGTCATCAGCGGCCCGTGTACACCTATTTCTTTACAAGGCGCTAAACCGCATGGACGAGGAGCAGACAGGGCAGGCCACGGACAATGCCGGCGCGACGCCCGTGCCCTACGACACCGCCCCGCGCGGGCGCAGCATGTTGCTGTGGCAGGGCAAGCAGCCGCCGCCGCCGCTGGTCGCGCCCGCGGTGCGTCTGCTGGAGATGTTCGACCCGCGCAGCGAGCTGCCGCTGGCGCAGCTCAACATCGAGCGGAGAACGCCGCAGGCGCCGGAC
The DNA here is from genome assembly GCA_038251215.1 of Caldilineales bacterium. Classification (GTDB taxonomy): domain Bacteria; phylum Chloroflexota; class Anaerolineae; order Caldilineales; family Caldilineaceae; genus JASGTU01. The sequence continues at coordinate 5,904 of JBBSBO010000033.1, read as the reverse complement.
AGCTTCCTAGAGCAGGCGGTGCCCAACTGCCTCTATCACGGCGACAACCGCGCGGCGCTGGCCTATCTGCTTGCCAACGGCTGGCGTGGGCGCGTGCGCATGGTCTACATCGACCCGCCCTTCGGCAGCGGCGTGGACTATGTGCGCAAGGTGCGGCTGCACGGCGGCGACGGCCGCGTGATCGGGCAGAACGCCGAGTATCACGACACCTGGGTGGGCGACTCGTATCTGCAATTTATGTACGAGCGGCTCTTTTTGTTGCGCGAACTGCTGGCGGAGGACGGATCGATCTGGCTGCATTGCGACTATCGCCAGGCGCACCGGCTACGGCTGCTGCTGGAAGAGGTCTTCGGCGAGGAGAACTATCTTAACACAATCAGCTGGCGCAGCCAGGTGGCGCGCGGGGCCAAGGTCAACGCCTTCTATTTTCCCTTTAGCACGCATTCTATCGAGATCTTCGCCAAGAACCGCCAGGCGCCTACGCTGTGGCACGCGCAAAAGAAGCGGCTCACCTTCTCGCGCAGCGAGGCCGCCGCGCGCTTTATGGAAGATGAACGCGGCTTCTTCCGCACCTCCGACCCGGGCACATACAGCTTTGCGCGCCTCAAGCAGCTGCATGAGCGCGGGCGGCTATATGCGCCCTACGGCGGCGAGATCGTGATCGACGAAGCGGCGCAGCGCGTGGTCGCCTCCAACGGCGGCAACATCGGCGTCAAATACTACCTGACGCGCGTGCGCCGTGACCGCTATGCCGTAGAGCGCGGGGTGGACAACCTATGGGATGACGTGCCGGGGCTGGGCACTACGCCCGGCGAGGACCTGGGCTATCCCACGCAGAAGACCGAGGCGCTGCTGGCGCGGGCCATCGCCGCCTCCACCGCGCCCGGGGACATGGTGCTGGACTGCTTCGCAGGCTCCGGCACGACCGCAGCGGTGGCGCACAAGATGGGGCGGCACTGGATCGGCTGCGACATCAGCTATGGCGCCATCCAGACCACGCGCCGGCGTTTGCAGCGCGTGGTGCAGGACGTGGGGCCGGGCTTCGCCATCTACCGGGTCGACGAGGCCGCCACTTCTATGCACAGCCCGCGGGCCGAGGTGGCGCTGCGGCGCAGCGACGAGGTCGCAGGCCAAATTGAAATCGAGGTGCTGGACTACCGCCCGGCAGCCGAGTCGCGGGCAGCCATCGCGCCCGGCGAGACGGGTCAAACCAGCCGCGGCGATTGGCAGCGCTGGGTGGAGAGCATCGACGTGGACACGGCCTACGACGGGCAAGTGTTCCGCGGACTCTATGCGGACCTGCCGCGCCGTTGGCGCAACCGGGTGGAGGGCGTCTATGCCATCGGCGGCGCGCCGGATGAGGCGGTGACCGTGGCGGTGCGCATCACCGACATCTTCGGCGACGAATGCCTGGTCACCCGGCAAGTTTAGGAGCGAAGCAAACCAATGGGAACCCCTGTATTGACCGTGTTAGAAGAAGATCGCCATGCCTGGTTCGCCGGGCGCACGCGCGCCATCCAGAAGTACCTGGATGCGGAAGTCGGCGCGCAGCGGCCCGGCGTGCGGCGGCTGGTGTTGGACATCGGCAGCGGCGCGGGCAACATGGCGCATCACCTGGCGCACTATGGGCATGTGATTGGCCTTGACTACAGCGCACGTCCCCTGGCTGTGGCCGCGCAGCGCGGGCTGGACGCCTGCCAGGGCTTCGGCGATGCGCTGCCCTTCGCCGGCGACAGCATCGACCTGGTGGCGCTGCTCGATACAATTGAGCATGTGCCGAATGAGCTGGGGCTGTTGGCCGAATGTGCGCGCGTGCTCAAGCCGGGCGGCAAGCTGATCATCAGCACGCCGGCCTTCATGTGGCTGTGGAGCTATAACGACGACATCAACAACCACGAGCGGCGCTACACGGTGCAGGGTTTGCAGCAGAAGCTGGAAATCAGCGGGCTGCGCGTGCGGCGCATCAGCTACAACAACTTCTTCCTCTTCCCGATGGTGGCGGGCATTCGCCTGCTGCGCCCGGAAAGCCCTCAGCTGGACAGCCCGCACCTGACGGAAGCCGAGGAGGTCTACCAAGTGGAGATGGAGCCGATCCCGGAGCCGGCCAACACGGCGCTGCATGCGGTCTACTGGCTGGAGGCGGAGATCTTGCAGCGCATGTCGTTGCCCTTCGGCATCAGCATCTTGTGCGTGGCTGAGAAGCCGGCGTAAGGGTTGGTGCACATGGAATGCCGCGTCGGCTGCGCCGCCTGCTGCATTGCGATGTCGATCACGTCGCCCATCCCCGGTATGCCACAGGGCAAGCCGGCGGGCGTGCCCTGCGTGCAGTTGGACGAGGCCAACCGCTGCAAGCTTTTCGGCCTGCCCGAACGCCCGGCGGTATGCGTGGGCCTGCGTCCCAGCGCCGAGATGTGCGGAACCTCGGCGGACGAGGCGCTGATCTACTTGGCTTGGCTGGAGGCGGCGACGCTGCCAGGCGGGTAGCTAGAATCCGGCATGGGTCGCCGCGCCAGCCAAAGCCCGACGAGCAGCCACACGACAATGCCTACTACGCCGGCGATGCCTCCCAGCAGCGGGTTGACGCTGGGGAAGAGCAGGCTGCGCCAGATGCCGTAGGATTGGCCGTTGAACGCGCCGTGGATCGAGCCGGCAAGGATCGAACTGCGGTAGCGCAGCGTCATCTCGTTGAGGGTAATGCCGAAGGCGGTAGTCAGGCCGATCATGGCGAGGATGCCCAACAACGGGTAGCCCGGGTAATTGAAGCCGACCAGGATCAGCGGCGCGTGCCATAGCCCCCAGATCACGCCCAGCCAACTATACGCGCGCACCTTGCCCAGCGGCATCAGCTTGGGCAGCAGATAGCCGCGCCAACCGAACTCCTCGCCGAAGCCGAAGACTCCGTTAATCGTGGGGCCAACGAGGATGGAGACGAGTAGCACGCCCAGCAGGATGAGGCCATTGCCGGGGGCGCTGCTGATGTCGCCGCCGGCGTCGGTCACCAGTTGGCGGAACGCAGTCAGTTGCCAATCCGGCGCGCCCAGGCCGAGCAGCCAGGTCAGCCCATAGATTACGGCGAAGATCACGGGCATGAGCAGCGCGGCCGCGACATAGGGCCGCCACGGGCCGAAGCGCAGGTTGGTGATGGCGAAGCCCTCATGCGTGACGAAGCGGATGGTGATTACCGTCGCCAGCGCCGGGATCCACATCACGCCGGCGATAACGAGTTGGCTGTAGGCGGGAGGCAGGCCCTGCATGGAAAAGCCGGACGCAATCAGCGCGCCTTCGATCAGGTAGGTGAGAGTGAAGGTGATGGCGAGATAGGAGAAAATGCCTTTGCGGTCAAGCATGAAGATCCTCCGACTAGATTGGCTTTGTCTCCATCATAGTTGCAGGCAAGGGTAAGCGTCAAAGAAATAGGACGCCGATGACGCGGATCGAACGGATGAACGCCGATTCAGAAAAGATTCGGTCTGATCCGTGTATATCCGCCAAATCCGCGTGATCCGCGTTCTATTCTTCTTCCGGGATGCGCGTGGTGAGGGGAGAGTTTCCCTCGCGCGTGAGGGTGGATGCCAAGCGCGCGCCCTCTTCAGTCAGCAAGTACGTGGCGGCGGGGAACTTCATGTTGTCGACGAGCAGGCCGCGGCGCGCCAGCCGCTGCACGACCTTGGCGGGAATTTCGCGCACGACGGCGCCGTCGGCGGCGTGCAGCCGGCTGACCTTGGTCCCGTCCAGCGTGCGGTGCGTCTTGAGGTGATAGCCACCGGCTAGGGCGGTGAGGAGTTCGGTCTCGGCGGGCGATAGTTTCATGGGGCAGGAAAAAACAGAAAACCGCAAAGAACGCAAAGAACAGCAACAGCAAGAACGGCAGAGAGCGCAGAGGATTTAGGGGACAACGAGAGCCACCAAATTTGTCGCCGTATCCGTGTGAATCCGCTAAATCCGCGTGATCCGCGTTCTATTCGTTGGCTCAGGCGAGGGCGGAGACGTGTTGTTGCAGCTCGCGCTGCGAGATCTTGACGTAGGAGCCGGTTAGGACCTCGGCCATTTCGGCGTCGGACAGGCGCACGCTGAGAATATCCAGCGCGTCTTCGGGCGACTCGCCGTAGGCAAGTTTCTTCTTGCCGTTCTTCAGGTCGAAGAGATACATGTAGTGCGGATGACTGAAGCTGCTCATGCGTTTACCCCCAATGCCCTTACTCTAGCGCCTCGCCTTACGCTTTGGCCAGGACGCCCTGATAGATGTCGGAGCCGTGGCGCACGCCGGACAGGCCCTGGTTGATGATGGCGTCATATTTGCCCGCCAGCAGCTCGCGATAGAACTGGTAGTTGACGCCCTCGACCTTCTCGTCGTCGGGGAAGCGGTGATAGTTCTCCTTCGACATCCGGCTCTTGCCTTCGGCGATCAACTGGAAGCCGAGCGCAGAACCGGGGTAGGGTGCGTAGTAGGAGATGGACGGGAAGACCCACTTCATGCGCTTGAGCATGCGCATGGTCTTGAAGGCGTCTTCCGGCGTTTCGCCGGGGATGCCGAGCATGATGTTGGCCCAGAATTTGGGCGGGGTCTTGCCCTGCGCCTCGTACTCGTCGGCAATGCGGTTGAGCAGGTCGATGGTGAAGAGGTTGTCCTCTTCCGTGCATTCCTTGTTGAGCAGGCGCAGGATGCGGTCGCTGCCCGACTCGAAGCCGATGGAAATGGTCTGCCAGTTGGTCTCGCGGATCAGCGCCTCGAACAGGTCCGGCCATTGGCGCACGGTGTCGGAGCGGCCCGCGGCCCAGTAGGGCCAGACTTTGTTGGCGCGGCGCGGGTACTTCTCGATCCATTCGTTGAGCCAACGCGGGTTCTGGAAGAACATCGAGTCGTGAATCACCACGGAGCCGACGCCGTATTTGTCGTCCAGATAGTTCAACTCGTCGATCACGGCATCCACCGGGCGGCGGCCCATGTTGGGGATATAGGAGTTCTCGTTGCAGAAGACGCACTGCCAGGGGCAGACGCGGCTGGTCAGGATGGTGGCGACGGGGCCAGGCCCCCAGCCGCATTCCGGCTCCAGGGGCCAGTTGAACTTGCGGCGGATGCGCCGGCCCGCCGGCTGCGGCCACAGCGTGCGGTCGATCCTGGGCCACTCGGCCATCGAGCGCGCGCTTTCGCCTTGGATCACGCGCGGAAAGCTGCCCGGGTTGCGCACCAGGTCGACGATCACCTTTTCGCCGGGGCCTTGGCAGATCTTGTCGAACTCGGCGACGGCCTGCATTTCGTCCAGCGCCACCGTGGCGTGCATACCGCCGGTGAGGATGATGCCGTCCGGGTTGATCTCCTTGAAGATCTGCCCTGCCTTGTAGGCGGCGGGGAAGGTGTAGCTGCGCACGTTCATGATCATGGTCTTGTAGCCCGCCAGTTGCTGGGCGAGCTGATCCCAGGAGGTGACGGCACGGGTGGAAAGGACGTCGGTCTGAACGCCGTTTTGGTGCAGGATCGTGCGCAGCAGGCCCAGGCCATGGTCTTGCCACTGCTCATGCGGTCCGTTGGGGTTGACCAAATCGCCCAGATCGCCGAGGTCGAGCCAGACGATATCCGAGGTTGCTTTGGCGGCCCACGGCCAAGAAATGCTCACGATTGGCGTTCCTTCCCACTGTTTCCGCTGACCGATCACGGGCAGCAACCGGATGGCTGAACGGATATGGCTGAACGAATACAGATGAACGAATACAGATGACCAAGAGTGCGGTGCAGGCGCGGCACGCCCTCTATCACGCACGGAATTCGGGGCGGAGTATAGCATAGGTCGCCGCCCGCGTCAATTTTTATGAAAAAGATGATAATTATGCGATACTGATAGAAGGTTCATGGAGAGTATCGCATGGAGAATATCACAGTGAGGATAGGGCGTAAACATACCCGTC
>JBBSBO010000032.1:0-10944 GCA_038251215.1 Caldilineales bacterium | reverse complement strand
GGTCTGGTAATCGGTGTGGCGACGATGGTGGTCGTGGCGAGCCTGGGCTTGGCCTTGCGTCGCCGCGGACGGCGCGCGTCATCCGCGGCCGGGAGCGCCGCCGCGTTAACTCTCCAGCCGGTTGAGCCGCCCAAAACGCGCAAGAAAAGCTCCGCCCCGTCGCGCGCCGCGCGACCGAAGCGCAGCCGCGTCGCTTCGCCCGCCGCGCCCCAGGCCGTCGCAGCAGATGAGCCATTGCCCGCGCCTCCTGCACCGCCCAAGCGGCCAAAGACGCCCGCCTCCGCCGGCACGGCGATTTTTCCGCGCTGCGGCAAGACAATCCGTGCGGGCGCGCGCTTCTGCGGTGAGTGCGGCGCGCCGCGTGAGCCTGTGGCGGAAGCGTCGCCGCCGGATGTCAACATCTGCCCCGCATGTCAGGCGCCGCTGCGCCCTGGCGCGCGCTTCTGCGGCGCTTGCGGCCATTCACTCAGCGCGTGATCGCGCACGCCCATGATTTGGAGAAGACAGTATGACCGGCCCGCGGGAGAAGTTTTGTGAGCAGTGTGGCGCTCGCCTAAAGGAAGGCGTCCGTTTTTGTGAGCAGTGCGGCGCGCAAGTGCAGGCCGCGTCCGTTCCGCCGGCGCCGTCTGCGCCGCCTGTGGCGAAGGCCGTCGATGCCCCCGCGCCGCAGGCGGCTGTCACGTGGGAAACGGGCATTTCGCTGCTGGGCAATCCGCTCATCCGTAAGCAGCTGGCGCTCGTGGTGATCGGCTCGGGCGCGTTTATGGCGCTGCTGCTCAGTTTCCTGGTGGCCGCCGGCGGCGACGCCGATCAGATCCCGATGATGCTGCGCATCTCGCTGTATGTGACGCTGGGGCTAGGCCTGATGCTGGTTCTGGTCTCGCTCGTGTTCTTCGGCAACCGCGTGCGCGTGCGCTTCACGGTCGACGAAAACGGGGCGCTGTGGGAGACGGTGGACAAGCGCGCGCTCACGGGCAACCGGCTGGCGTTGCTCGGCTCCGCGCTGCAACGCAGCCCGCAGGCAGGCGGCGCCGCCATGCTGGCCGCGGCACGCGAGCGTGAGTTCGTACGCTGGTCGGACGTCGCCGCGGCGCAAGCGGATCGGCGACACCTGATGATCACGCTGCGCAACAGTTGGCGACCGGTGATGCTGCTGGTGTGTACGCCGGAAAACTTCGACGAGATCGCCGCGCTGGCGCGTAGCCGGGCCGTCGCCGCGCCCGCGGTCGCCGCGCCCGGCGAGCCTGCGCCGCGCCGCCGGCCTTTGCGCAGCGGCAAAGGGCGCACCGTCCTGGCGGCCTTGGCCGCGACGCCGCTGTTCATGCTGCCCAGCTTCCTCTATTCTTTCGACATCTTTCTGCCCCTGCTGACCTTTCTCTTCGCCTTGGCGACCGTGTGGCTGATGCCGATCTTCGGCTGGGTGGTGATCGGTGGTGTGGGCGTGTTGGCGGTGCAGCTCGCCTGGCTCGGCGCGGAAGAGTTCGACTACATGTGGGGCGACGAGCAAGTTGTGTTCATCTTGGCCTATGTGGGCCTGGCGTATCTGGCGTGGTTCGCCTGGCGCTCGCTGCGCGGGCGCATCATCCCTCCGTTGCTGCAAGGTTGATGCGGCGCTCAAGGCAATCGGCTCCAGCTGGGGCGGGCGCGCGGGGACGTTGACGCCCATTTGGGGGTCTGATAAAGTGAACTGATGCTAGATAATTCTGTGCCCGTCTATCCAACCATCGCGGACTGGATCGAGCAGGACGCGATCCCGTTCTTGTTCGCCGCGCCCGGCGATGCCGTTGATGAGCCTAACGCCGGCTTCACTGCGGGGTTTGATGCCGCCGTCGACACGATGATGGCCGCGCTGGGCCAAACGGTGGAGTTGCTTGGCCTGGGTGAGGCGCTGCATGGCGGCGAGGAAATCCTGCGCCTACGCAACCGTCTCTTCCAGCGCCTGGTCGAGGCGCACGGCTTTCGCGCCATCGCGCTCGAGAGCAGCTTCACCCGCGGTCACGCCGTGGACGAATACGTCGCGGGGCGCGGCTCCGCGCCGTTCGAGGCGCTGCAGGACGCAGGCTTCAGCCATGGCTTTGGCCGCCTCGACGCCAACCGTGAGCTGGTGGAGTGGATGCGGCGCGCCAACGCGGGCCGTTCGCCGGAAGATCAACTGCGCTTCTATGGCTTCGACACGCCGACCGAGATGATGGGCAGCGACAGCCCGCGCCAGGCGTTAATGTTTGCGCTCGACTATCTGGACGCGCTGGAGGGCGCCGCCGGCGACCCGGCGCGCCGTACGCGCATCGACGCACTGCTGGGCGCCGACGCCGGTTGGGAGAATCCCGCGGCCATGATGGATCCGGCGCAGTCGGTCGGCTTGTCGCCCGCCGCGGCAACACTGCGCGTGGAGGCGGAGGATCTCATCGCCCGCTTGCAGATGCGCCGGCCCGATGCCGCCGCGGCGGGCGACCTGGCGCGCTACCTGGAGGCGTTGCAACACGCCGTGACGACGCGGCAGCTGCTCACCTATCATGCCGCGGTCGCGCGCCCTGCGGACTCGCACCTCGTCGATCTGCTGGCCCTGCGGGATGCCGCCATGGCGGATAACCTGGCCTATGCACTTGCGCGCGAGCGCGGACGCGGCAAAGTACTGGCCTTCGCGCATAACCAACACTTGCAACGTGGCAAGGCGGCCTGGCAGCTCGGCCCGCACGCGCTGAATTGGTGGACGGCGGGCGCGCACGTCGCTGCGCTGTGCGGCCCGCGCTACGCTGTGATTGGGTCGGGCGTGGGCGTCTCGACGGAGAACGGCATCGCGCCGCCCGAAACCGGTACGCTCGAAGCGCAGCTGACGGCTGGGCCGCAGCCGGGCGTCTTCATCCCTACACATGGCGGTCAAGCGCTGCCGGCCTCGGTCATCGCTGCGCTGCCTACGCGTGCGGGCAGCGCCAAGAACTCGACATACTTCCCTCTATCGCCCGCCGGCTTCACCGCCTTCGATTGGCTGGTCGTCCTGCGCTCCGCGACGTATTCACGCGGCGGGCCGCCGTTGCCGTAGGCGAAAAGCCGAACGGGCAAATATGCGCCTATGCGCCAAATTCATGCGAGGGGGGGTAGATTTGGCGTCAAAATTGACAGGTTTTTGTGTGGACGGCGGCTGCTCGGCGCGCTGTTCGCCCTTAGCGCCGGAAGTGGAAAGCCTGCGCCGCTGGCGCGATCAACGGCTGCGCCGGCACGCGCCCGGGCGGCTCTTGATTGCGCTCTACGAGCGTCTCGCGCCCGGCCCGGCGCGCATCATCGCACGCCACGCGCGTCTGCGCAGACTAGCGCGCTGGGCCACTTGGCATTTCTCATCGATTTCTTATTCTTCTGCGCTAAGTGCTTCATCTTGCAAATGTGTTAAATCAGGCGTTTTTGCGCCAGACGAACGGATGACGGTGACAATTCCAGTAGGCAGTAGCCCTGTCGATAGCTTCGACCAGTTCTGCCAGAGTCTCGAAGCAACGGCCCTGCAAGGCCAGAGAGCGCAGTGTCTTCCACCAAGGTTCGATCAGGTTGAGCCACGGCGCATAGGTTGGCTGAAAGAGAAAGCGTACGCGCGGATAGGCCAGCAGCCAGAGTCGCACGTCCATCGTCTTGTGAATCGAAAGGTTGTCGAGGATGAGAATGATCTCCCCTGTCGGCCAGTGCTGCACGAGTTGCTCGAGAAAGCTGACAAAGTGAGCTGCCGTCCGACGGTCGGCGCTCGTCGTCAAGACTTCTCCCGTGGCCGGTTCCAGCGCACCAAAGACCCAGGTTTTGGCGCGACGACCATAGTCCGCTTCTTGAACAGGACGTTGGCCCAAACACGACCAACGTCGCCCATAGTAGGTCTTGGCGCTGACCGGCCCCATCTCGTCGCCGCACAGGACGTGGGTTTGGGCAGGCGGCTCTTTGTACAACTGGATTATGGCCCCCTTTTTTCAGCGAACTGCGGGTCGGGCCGTTCACTGAAGTAGCTCTTCTCTTGATACCAGCGCAACCCTTCCTGGTGCAAGATCACGCCCAGTTGGCTGCGCGAAATCGGAATCGCGAGTTGTTCATGCGCATAGTGCATCAATCGATCCAATGTCCAGTGTCCAAAGCTCAAACTCAGCTGCTGGGGGTGCGTGCGGGCGCTTGCCAACAGTTCACCGCGTTGTACTTCGCTGTACGTGGGCGGGCGTCCCTGCCGCGGCGCATCGTTGAGCGCTTCCACTCCTGCTTCGTTGAAGCGGTGCAACAGATGATAGATCATCGGCATGCTGCGTCGCTGTCGCTTGGCAATCTCAGCTATCCGTTCGTGGGTCGCCAGGGCCAGCAGAATCTGGGCACGTTCCACTCGTCTCGCTTCTTCCGTCCGTGAACGGCTGATTCGTTCCAATTCGGTCTGTTCGTCAACGGTAACTGTTCGCAGTTGGAGCTTCTTTGGCATCGCTCACCTCCAACCGCAATTCTATTTTATGTCACTTGAAAGATCAAGCACTTAAGTGCAGTGCTACCAGACACATGCCGGCACCAATTTCAACTACATTTTTCTCTGCAAATATGTGATTATCGCGCATATTTGCGACTAGGCGCTTATCATTATCCCGCGTTGGCAAATAACCGTTTACCCCTGTGGCGATAATGGCTGGTTATCGGCCGGCAACAAGATAGTCCATCGCGCTAGCCATCCGACTCTATACCCGACTTTCCATGCTGAACCATCTCTGCATCGACTGGACCATCACTTGAGGTCAATGAAGTCCAGCGTTCAACCATCGAGCGCAGGTCGTCGATGCGAAGGGGTTTAGACAGATAATCATCCATCCCGGCGGCCAGACAAATGCCACGATCGCCTTCCATGGCGTTGGCTGTCATCGCCACAATTGGGACATGGCGCGTCATGCCGTGTTCAGCGGCGCGAATGATCCGGGTGGCCTCATAACCGTCTAGTTCCGGCATCTGCACGTCCATCAGGATCAGCGCATACGAGCCCTGCAAAGCTGTCTCCACCGCTTTACGGCCATTGGCGGCGACAGCCGTCGAATAGCCCAGCTTTTGTAGTTGTCGCACTGCAACCTTCTGGTTTACCAAATTGTCTTCCACCAGCAATATCGTAGGAGCCTTGCCGTTTTCGCTTCTCGCTGCCGCAGTGACCGTCGGATCGACCGCAGCGGGCGCAATCGCGGTTGCCGGCGTGACCGGCGGCCGATACGCCGCTCCGGCCAAGGCTTGCAACAACTGGGCGCGGTGCACGGGCCGATGGACTTGTATCACGCCCCGCCTGTCAATGGTCGCGTCGGCTTTGACGCGATGCAACAAGTTAGTCAGCAATACGAGGGGTAGATGCGCTAATTGAGGATTCCGGCGAACCTCGCGAATGGCCGCCTGCTTGTCTGGGCACTGTATGTCCATATCGAGGATGAGTGCGCTAACCTGGGGATTGATGCGTCGCGCCTGCTGTGCGTTGGCGATCACGTCGTCACCGTGGGCGATGCATGTCACGTGGACGCCGGCCGCGGTCAAGTAGGCACAGACGGTATCGCACTCGGCTGGGTTCCTCACGGCGCAGAGCACATGGAGACCGACAAGACTCGGCGTACTGGACGCACAGGCGCGGCTGACGACGGGCAGCGGGACCGTGAACCAGAAGGTCGACCCTTGGTCTGGCTGGCTTATCACGCCAATCTCACCGCCCATCAGCTCAACCAGGCGCTTGGATATCGCCAGCCCCAAACCGGCTCCGCCATACTTGCGGGTGTGGGAACTATCCAACTGGGTGAATGGCACAAAGAGTCGGTCGATCTCGGTCTTGCTCAAGCCAGGGCCGGTGTCCCGCACCTCAAACCGCACATTCACCGTTTCTTGCCCCTCGGCCGCGGTGTCCGACGGCGCATACATGTGGATCCCCACTTCACCATGCTCGGTGAACTTGATTGCGTTGCCGGTCAGATTCAGGAACACCTGGCGCAAACGAATTGGGTCACCGTGGACGATGGCGGGAAGGGTTGGGGTTATGTGGCTATAAAGGCTCAAGCCTTTCCTGTGGGCCGAGATCGCCAAAAGGTCGGCGACGTCTTCGGTCGTGGCCTCGATCGAGAAATCTTCCGGTTGAAGATCCATCGAACCCGCTTCGATTTTCGACAGATCGAGAACGTCGTTGATGATCGTGAGTAGCGCGTCGGCGCTCGCCTCGATAATATCTACGCACTCCTGCTGGTCGGCGTTCAGCGTCGTTGTCGCCAGCAATTCGGACATCCCGACGATTCCGTTCATCGGCGTGCGGATCTCATGGCTCATGGTCGCCAGAAATTCGGACTTGAGCCGCGACGCCTGTAACGCCTGGTGATGGGCGATACTCAACTCTTCTTCCGTTTGCTTACGGTCCGTAATGTCGATACAGGAACCAATCGTCTCGGCATGACCGCCATTCTCGTTGCGGAAAAGTCGCATCTGCTCGTGTATCCACCGATAGACGCCACTACCGTGGAGAAATCGATATTCCATTGTCACCACACCGGTCGCCGGGAGCGTCTCTATCGCTAGTTCGATCATGGGGCGATCATCCGGGTGAATATGGTTCACCCAGAAGTCAGGTGATTCCAGCAGCTCGTCTACAGAGTGCCCAAAGACAGCTAAGCTATTCGGAGAATAATAGGTGGCCGCATAAGGCGGCTCGACTTCGGCGGAGAAGATCGCAACCCGGCTTTCGGTCACCAGGTGTTGCAGCCGTGCTTGTGCCGCCTCCATCTCTATCTGGGCGCGCTTTCGTTCGCTAAACTCCGCCGCCAGCGACGCGGTGCGGGACGCGATCTGAGAGTCACGGTCATGCAGACGCGCGATCATCGCGTTAAACGCATCCGCGACTTGCCCGATCTCGTGCCCCCCACGCACATCGACTGATTGTTCAAAGTGACCCTTTCCCACTTGCTCCGCGCCGGCTTGGAGTTGCTGCAGCGGTCGGAAGAGCATTCGCTCCAATAACGAGGCCGTGACCAGCCTAGTCACCATACCGAATACCAGCACGCTGACGACCATCACCAAAAGGACAACTTGCGCCGGACGCGTCGCCTCTGCCACCTGCACCTCGGTGATCGCGATCCACGGTGTGCCGGAAAGGCGAATCATCACGCCAAACACGCGGTCGCCCCAAAAGTTTCTGTATGTGCCGTTCCACTCGGCATCGGCAGCTTGCGTGAACGTGGCGAACTCGGGTTGGGGGTCAATACTTGTGTTCGCCAAGACTACTGACGGGTCGGCGTGAGCCAGGATTCGCCCGCGATCATTGACGATGTAGGTTTGGCCGGTCCGTCCGAAACTCATATCGCCCACGAGTTGCCAGAGGATGCGCATATCAATCCACGCCGCGACGACACCGTGATCTCGGCCGGGGGTCGCCATGATGAGATAGGGTAGACCGTCTTGGGCCACCTGAACCATGCTCAGGTAGTCTGTCCCGGCGGTCGCGGTCTGAAACCAAACGGTTTGGGGGACAATTAGGGATCGGCTCAATTCGGGGTGGCCGCGGAAAGCGCTGCCAAGGATATGGCCGTCTGCGTCGACGAGAACTAACTCAAAGATGCCACTCGACCCTTCCCCTTGGTCTATCAAGAGCTGCATGAATTCGGTTGGTTCGCCCGGGTCGTCTCGATCCTGAATGCTGACGCTGAACAATGTATTACGGGCGCGATCCAGGAAGAGTGTGAGCGTACGCGCTGCCGACCGCGCATCTTCTGTATGTTGTTCACGCCAAATCGTCTGTTCGACGTTATACATGATGATCGTGACCCCGATCGCCATGGCCAGAAAGGTAAGGACAAACGTGCCGCCCAGCATCAAGAGGAGGCGGCTGCGTATGCTGTCACGACGGTGATCACGCCGGGGCCGGCGACGATGCAGGGGACTGAAGAACCTATTCACCCGCTGCCAAAAATCGTTTCCAGGTTTGCTGGTAGAATCGCTCAGTTTCGGCACTGATAACCTCGTAGAATTCGCCCTGGGTCAAGTCCTCATTGGCTGGATAGACCGTCGGGTTATTCAGTATGTCCGATTGGATTAGGGGCCATGCCGCCTCATTGGGTGACGCTACCCAGAGTTCGTTGACCATTGTCGCGCTGATATCCGGCCGCAACAAGAAATTGATAAATTGCTCCGCCTCTGCCTTGTGTGGGCTATTAACCGGGATCGTCACATTGTCGGACCACAGAATGGTACCCTCTCTGGGAATCACATAGGTGGTCGTGTCGAGCTGCAACGCTGCCTCCCGCGCATCATAGCTCCAGCCATAGATCATCGCAGTCTGGTCATCCATCAAATGCGCCACGCCCGTCGCCAGTGTCGGATCGATCAGGAAAACATTCGGACGCAGCGCAAGTAGCTTGTCGGCTGCCTTCGCCAGCTCCTCCGGATCCTGTGAGTTCAACGAGTAGCCCAAGGACTTGAGGGTGATGCCGAACATATCAACTGGATAAGGCCAGATCCCGATTTTGCCCGCGTAGCGCGGATCCCAGAGATCTGCCCAACTTGTGATCGGCTCCTCGATGCGGTCGGTGCGCACAACCAATCCCGTTGTTCCCCACTGAATCATGATCGAATAAGTGTTGCCGGGGTCATACGCAAGATCTCGGAAACCGGACGATACATAACGAAAGTTCGGAATGTTCTCATAATCTAGCTGAGCAAGTAGTCCCTCGCCGACAGCAAGCGGCACGTTGGTGTTATCCAAGACGACTATGTCGTACGCATCGCCGGCCCGCAGGTGCGCCATGGCTTCATCCTGGTCGGCATAGACCGCATACTCCACTTGGATCCCGGTCTCCTCGGCAAAAGCATCCAAAATGCTTTGCGGCATGTAGCCGGCCCAATCGTAGAGGACCAGCCTCTGCGGTAACGGGGAAATCGGGGCCGGTTGTGGTTGGCTGGCGCAGGCCAACAGTAGCGCGGGCGCCACGAACATGAAAAGGATGCTCTTCGACCACATCGATGCCTCCACTGCGATTTGCTCCGGAGTAAACGGCCGGACTGATCTGTAACATTCACATAGTACGCTCGGAGCGTTCGGCCAGGAAGAGACTTTTGTCCCCCACGCGACCGGCTTTTGTCGGAGTCGGCACGCGAGCCCAACTGCTTGCCACGGCATTGTCGCGAAAACGGGCAGTTCATTTTGCCATAGGTCGACGTCCTGTGAATTAGTTATTGGGGACGTGGCGCCATTATGGACCGCTGGAGAAGGCCGGCAGCGTCTGCCACTGTGCCGATTGGATGAGGGGAGTCGCCGGGGTGTGGCGGGCGGCATCTTCCGTCTAGTCCTCAGCGGCAAGTTCATGTTCCACATCATCTCGGCGCTTGCCGAGTTCGAGCGCGACCTCATCCGTGAGCGCACGATGGCCGCTACCGAGCATCCGTTGGCTAACAGGATGATCACTGTCATCACCGTGGCCCCATCGCTATGCAATCGATAGAACAACGTGCCTTTGCTCGCGCTGAATATTTTGCCGCATACATGACAGATATACCGCTGATCTCTCTGACGATGGATGCCGACGTTGTTCTCGCCTTGCCGTCCTCTTGCAGGACAGTCCGGATTGGGACAAAATACGGATGCCATCGTCGGATGGCCCTATTGCCTACGGCAGAATATGGCTGATGGTCTTGCGTGAAATTCAAGAGAGTGCAGGCAGCAAGATGCCATATCAGATTTCGGAACCGGTTGATATCCCGAACCTTCAGCAAATCTTGAATGCGCTTGAGGCTGATATCAGTGAGCGCAAGCGGGCTGCAGCGGAGTTGGCGCTTAGGAACGCTGAACTTCAAGGTGAACTCCAACGGCGTTTGGCCGAAAGCGAGAGCTTTGGTCGCGTTTTGGTGAGCTTGCTCCAGAAGACCGCGCTGGACCAAGCACTGGATATCGTCTGCGCCGAAGCTCAGGGTATGATCGGGGCGACGGGCAGCGCCATCTTGCTGCTGAGTGATCAAGCTTGGCTAGAGGTCAAGCACCGGTTGGGCCGGCCGTTGGCGACTGTCGAACGTCTGCCCGTGGACGGCTCTCTGGCCGGTCAGGTCGTGCGCAAGGGCGTACCGGTACGACTGAACGACCCAACCCTCTTTGAGCACGCGAACGTGTATCAATGGCCTGCGGATCTTACCGCGCTGCTTGCCTTGCCTCTATTTGTCAATGGCGGGATCATCGGCGTGCTGGATGTCGTAAACAAGGCGGGCGGCTTCACCGACGAAGACGTCCGCGTCATGTCCGTTTTCGCCAATCAGGCCGCCATGGCGATTGAGCACGCCCGACTTCAACAGCAAGCCAAGCAAGTCGCAGTCCTTGAGGAACGGCAACGTTTGGCGCGGGAGTTGCACGATTCAGTGACCCAGTCACTCTATAGCGTGACGCTCTACGCCAACGCCGCTGCTCTGGCGCTTGCCGCCGGAAAAGATGAGGTTACAGCCGGTTATCTTACGGAGCTACAGGAGACGGCCCAGGAAGGGATGCGCGATATGCGGCTGCTTATCTTCCAGTTGCATCCGCCCATTCTGGAGGCGGAAGGGCTGGTGGCAGCTTTGCAGACGCGCATCACTGCGGTCGAAGAGCGCGCCGGTATGCAAACCCAATTTCGCGTGGAAGGAGAGCGACGGTTACCCATCGCAGTCGAGGAAGATCTGTATTGGATCGCCCAGGAGGCTCTCAATAACGTACGCAAACACGCATCCGCCCAGCGTGTGATCGTGCATCTGCGTTTCACCGCGGAGACCATTCTCTTAGAGACTGTTTGAAAAGGTCAAGTACGAGCAAGACGACGTACCATAACGCGGATCATAGCGATATAGATGAAGGCTTCACTGGATGCTGTCAAGACTTCGTAGTCTTTGCTGAGTCGCCGATGATGGTTGAGCCAAGCGAAGGTGCGTTCAACTACCCAACGACGAGGTAAGACGACAAAGCCCTGCTGGTCATCGCGG
>JBBSBO010000031.1:0-10992 GCA_038251215.1 Caldilineales bacterium | reverse complement strand
CGCAGAAGTGCATTTCCGTACGCGGCCGCGAGTAGATGGGGCCGCGATAGCGCCATTTGAGCAGACCGGCATCCTCGGCTTCAAACAGGATGACGTTGGAGTTAGTCCCCTCCGCCGCGATATCGGCGTCGTCGGCCGCGCCCAGCACGAGGAAGGTGCGGCCCGCCGTGTGGAAGATGAAGGGGTCGCGCCAACTTTGTTCAAAGCGGGGGACGCCCTTTTCGCCCAGCGCCAGGATCGGGTTGGCGGGGTGCGGCTGCCAGGTGATCATCTCGGCGTCGCCCTGCGCGGCCCGCTGCTGGAAGGGGCGCGTGCCCTGAGCGCCCACGCTGGTGTAGAAGAGCAAGGGCCGGCCTTCGCCGTCGATGGCCGCGCAGCCGGACCAACAGCCGGTCTCGTTCAGCGCATAGGCGGGCGGCAGGGCGACGGGCAGTTGTTCCCAGTGAACCAGGTCCGTGCTGCGCGTGTGGCCCCAGTGGATATCGTGCGAGAAATCGGCATAGGGGTTGAACTGGTAGAAGACGTGGTAATAGCCGTCGTGGTAGATCGTGCCGTTGGGATCGTTCATCCAAAACGCGGGCGGGCGAAAGTGGTAGATCGGCCGGTTGGGGTCATCGGCGACGAGGGGCGCTTGCGCGGCGACGCTCGCTTCGGCCGCGGCGACGGCGGGGTTGATGGCGTGAGCGGACATGGAGTCTCCAGAGTGAATGGCGAATAGCCAATGACGAACGGTTTAGCCTTTGATTTAGCCTTTGACGCCGCCCATCATGATGCCTTCGATGAGATAGCGTTGGCCGAACGAATAGACGAGAATGACAGGGATCAGCGACATGACCACGCCGGCCAGTACGACCGAGACGCTGCCGGTCATCATATAGCCCTTCAAGACATTGAGGCCCAGAGGAATGGTGAAGTTGTCGCGCGAGAGCAGGAAAATGAGCGGGCGGAAGAACTCATTCCAGTGGGTGTTAAAGACAAGCACGGCCAAGACGGCCAAGCCGGGCGCGACCAACGGCAGGTAGATGCGGCTGAAGATCGTGAATTGGCCGGCGCCGTCGATCAGCGCCGCCTCCTCAAAGTCCTTGGGCACGGCCATGAAATACTGGCGCAAGAGGAAAGTGCCGAATGCCGTGGGCAGCGAAGGCAAGATCAGCGAGGCCAGCGTATCGTTCAGTCCCATGCGGCTGATGAGCACAAAGACGGGAATGATGGTCGCCTGCAGCGGGATCATCATGGTCGCCATAATCAGCCAGAACAGAATCTCTCGCCCGGGGAATTCGAGCCGGCCAAAGGCATAGCCGGCCAGCGAAGCGGTCGTCAGCTGGCCGGCGACGATCACCGCAGCCACGATGGCGCTGTTTAGGATCATGCGCCAGAAGTCGATTTCCTCGAAGACGCGGTTGTAGTTGGTCCAATCCGGGTTCCGGGGCAGCCATTGCGGCGGCAGCGTAAACGACTCGGTCGGCAGGCGCAGCGAGGTCGCCAACGTCCACGCAAAAGGGGCGAGGACAATGAAACTGGCGAGGGTAAACAAGAGAAGACCAACGAATCTCAGGGTCCGATAGCGCATGAAGTAGAGCCAATTGCGCTTAGGGGGCCGTGTCGCGCCCTCAGAATAGGTGGTTGAAGTCTGCATGCGCCTGCTCCTATTGATAAAATACCCAGCGCTTGGACAAGCTGAACTGCGCGGCGGTCACCAGCAAGATCACGATAAAGAGGATCACGGCGACAGCGGAACCATAGCCGATCTCCATGTTCTTGAAAGCGGATTCGTACATGACCATGACGGCTGTGCGGCTGGCATCGCCGGGGCCGCCGCGCGTCATGACGTAGGGCTGGTCGAAAATCTGGAGGCCGCCGATGACGCCGGTGACGGCTGCAAAGAGCAGCGTCGGGCTAACCATGGGCAGAATCACATGCCAGAAGCGCTTGAAGCCCTGCGCGCCGTCCACGTCGGCGGCTTCGAGCACTTCGGTGGAGATGTTATTCAGCCCGCCGATGAACAAAATCAAGGTAAAGCCCATATTTTGCCAGACGTAGGCTATCGCAATCGTGAAGAGTACGAGATTGGGCGAGTTGACCCACGGCACTTGCGGCAGGCCGATCATCGTCAAATAGTAATTGACCGGGCCAAACTCCTTATGCAGCATGTAGCCGATGACAATGCCCGTGGCCGCGCCCGACATGAGGAACGGCAGAAAGAAGGCAGTGCGGAAATAGTAGCGCATCCAAGTAGGCATACGCTGTTGCAGGGCAAGCGCGATGCCCAGGCCCACCGCAATCTGCATAGAAATGGCGACCACCACAAAGAAGAAGGTGTTGCGGAAGCCAAGCAGCACGCGCGGGTCAGAGAACATGCGCGAGTAGTTATCCCAGCCCAGCAGGCGCGGCGGCGAGAAGACGTCCCAGCGAAAGAAGCTGAGGCCGAGCGACACCAGGATGGGGCCGGCGGTGAAAACAATAATGCCCAGGATGGTGGGCAGCAGAAAAAGATAGCCTATCGCCGCGCGCCGCCGCCGCAAGCCGGCCAGCGTATTTTCAAACAGCAGCGCGAAGGGGTTGCGCGAGCGGCGCTTTTGCGAGTTGACGGCAACGGTTGTACTCATGTTTGGCTCCATTATAGGATAGGGCGCTATCGCCGGACACTGTGCCCGGCGATAGCGACTCAGAAGCCGCATAGCGACTATTCGAGGTTGTACATGCCCTCGCCATCACGTGCATACAGATCTTCCAGCTCCTTCTGCATGCCGTCCAAGGCTTGCTGCGGCGTCATCTCCAGGCTCATGGCGCGCGCTGTGTAGGAGGTGAAGAGCGTCGTCATGGGGTTCGAGATGGGCGGCGCCGGAATGGGGGCCGTGTCGGGATGGTCGTCCAGCGTGCTGTAGAAGACTTCCCAATGCTCGGGGCCGGTGTTGGCAAAGCGCTCGGCGTTGCACATGGAACGGCGCGACGGCGTGGTGAGGGTCACCGGGGTGAAGATGCCGTTGACCTCCATGCCTTCCTTCGAGGCGCCGAACTTGTAGTATTCCCACGCTGTGTCGGGGTTTTTGGTGCCCGCGAAGAGGAAGAGGGCGCCGGTGCCGAACTGGTGGCGCTGGTTCTTCCACTTGGGGAAGAGTTGCACGTCGAAGGCGCCGTTTTCCATGCCGGCATTGGCCAGACCGCCCGACCAGAAGCCACCGGCCGGCGTCATGGCCAGCGTGCCGCTGGTGAAGAAGCCTTGCAGCGTCTCGCCGCCGCCCAACTCGACCGCAGGCGTGATGTCCTCATTGAAGAGCTGCACCATAAAGTCGAGCGCCTCGACGTTGGCTGCGAGGTTGGCCTGGGGCGCCAGCCAGCGCCAGCCGCCGCCACGGCCATCGGCCGCCGCGTCGCCGGTGTAGAAGGTTTGCCACATCCATTCGCCGCCGGGGGCGCGCTCTTCGGTCAGAATGTTGCCGCCGTTGACGAAGATCCACGGCATCCAACTGCCCCACAGACGGTTGATCCAGGCGTAGCCATAGGTCTTGCTGCCGCCCTCTTGGCCGGCGATGGTCTTGGCGGTGTTATAGAAATCTTCTTGCGTCCAATCCGGGTCGGGATGGCCAAAGCCGGCTTTCTCGAAGGCGCCCGTGTTGTAGTACATGTTGGCGGCGTTGAAGTCGCGCGGGAGCTGGTAGAGGCTGCCTTCCCACATCATGGCTTCGATCAGGCTGGGGTGGACATCGGCGAAGTATTCCTGCATGTCGGCTTCGTTGGCCTTGACGTAATCGTCCAGGGCCAGCGACAGCTTCTTGCCTGCGTAGAGCTGGGTCGCCTCGGTGGCGGCGAAGCCCAGGTCCATCTGCTCGCCCGCGGCCAGCATGGCCAGCATCTTGGCCGCGACTTCTTCGTGGTCGATGCCGGTGACGGAAATGAACTCAGCCTCGACGTTCGGGTTGTTCTGCTTGAACGCTTCGTAGACAGGCGTCTCCTGATCCGGGTTGGCCTGAATGCGCAGGAGGACGGACTCGGCGGCAGGCGCCGCGCCCGCTTCACCGCCCGCGGCTGGTGCGCTGGGCTGCGCCGGGGCGGAACAGGCCGCAATAGCCAGGCTGACGGCGCCGGCGCCGCTGACGCGCAGGAAATCGCGCCGGGTCAACGTGTTGCGATGGGGCAATGCCATGAGATGTTTTCCTTTCAATGTGTGTGTGAAACTGATGCGTGTGAAACTGGTGTGCGTGAAACTGATGCGTGTGAAACTGAGTAGACTTGAACCATCTGGCAGACAACAGAACCAACGATGCGAGAACAAACGATGCTCAAAACTGGTCGGACGCGATCTCGACCGGCGGGCAAAATGCTCTCTATGCCCTCTCTGTGCTTCCTCTAGCGGATAGTTCCTTGCCTCCTGCTTTCTTTCCTTTCTGCGCGGCTGCCGGCTCATACCGATTTACGTTCGATTAGCGGACACGCAAGTAGCACTTGCGGGGGAGAAGCGGGTTTCGGCTCGCCGCCCAGCAGGTATTGGGCGGCCCAGCGCCCCATGCCGTAGTGCGGCAACTCCATGGTGGTCAGTGACGGATGCAGGTTGGCGGCCAACAATTCCTGATTGTCATAGCCGATCACAGCCATGTCCTGCGGGATCTTCAGCCCCTGCTCCTTGAGGGCGTCGTAGGCGCCCATCGCCATGCGGTCGTTGTAACAAAAGACCGCCGTCGGCAGTTCGGGCAGCCGCAACAGCCGGCGCATGGCTTCGTAGCCGCCGGACGGCTCGGAGATACGTTCGACGAGCAGCCCCTCGTCGAAGGCGATGCCATGATCGGACAAGGCGCGGCGATAGCCTTCGGCGCGCAGCACTTGGGCCGGATCCGGGTCGCAATGATTCATAAAGCCAATGCGTCGATGACCGTTTTGGATCAGGCGAGCCGTCGCTTCATAGCCCCCGCGCAATTCGTCGGGCACGACGGAAGGGAGCGAACGATCCTCGACATAGCAGTCGAGCAACACGACATTGGTTTCCAGGATATTTTTGGGGGGCGTGACCACGCGATGCCACATGGTGGCGTAGATGATGCCTTCCACCTCGCGCGCCAGCATCATTTCGACGGCGGCTTCTTCCAGCACCGGGTCGCCGTTCGTGTTGACCAGCAGCAAGATGTGATCGTACTGCCAGGCCACATCCTGCGCGCCGCTGATGACGTTGCCGGCAAAGGGCGTGGTGGCAATGTAGTCGGTGATGAAGCCGATCGCCAGGCTCTTGCGCGTGCGCAGCGCCTTGGCGGCAGAGCGCGGGCGATAGCCGAGCTGCTCAATCGACTGTTGCACCGCGGCGCGCGTGTCGGCGCTGACGTTGGGGTGATTGTTGAGCACGCGCGATACCGTACCCACGCCCACGCCGGCATGTCGTGCAATATCGTGGATGGTGATGCGGTTGCGTGCCAACATGATGATCGGATGATGATCTGATGATGATTGGGTCAACAGGATAGGGAGTCGCGGCGCAAACGGTCAGCGCAAGACAACGCGACGATTGGAATCGATTCCAACACAGCGCCTAACGAATGGCGCACGCCTGTCTGGAACAAATGGGTGATATTGGAATCGATTCCAATATAGCGGATTTGACTGAACTTGTCAAGCGCCAATCTTTATGAATTTGAGCGAAAGAGGGGGCAAAAGACGCTTTTGGGCGGCCTCGCACCCTGGCGGCTGCGCATCAGTCGGTGAACTTGCGCAGCCAGCGGTTGAGGCCGCCGGGCTTGCGCGCTTCGCCGGCGGGGCGCGTCGCCGTCTCGACCCAGAACGCCAGCGCGTCGGCGGGAATATTGAGGTCGTGATAGGCGCCGGCTTGGTCCGCGGCCTTGTAGTAGGCGATGACGCGGCGGGCTGCCTGGCGGCGCACCTCCTCGGGCCACGGCGCCCAGTCGCGGAAATAAGTCCATACGCCCAGATGGGAGGCCGTGACTGCGATGGCGGCGGCGTCATCCTGCGTCCAGGCGATGGGCAGTTTGGCCGCGGCCGTGCGGATGGCGGCGACGTCTTGCAGGAGTTCGACGAAGTTGGCCTCCGTGAGAAAGGGCGAAGGCGTGGGCCGCAGGTAGTAGACGAAGAGGTGTTGGCGCGCACGCGTCAGCGCGGTGTAGAGCAGACGGCGCTCTTCTTCCACATTATGCGCCAGGTGATGGGGCAGCACATTCGGCTCGCACGAGGGCACAAAGACCACCGCCCATTCCAGCCCCTGCGCGGCGTGGATCGTGCGGATGGCGACGGCTTGCTTGTCCGCCTGGCGGCGCGCCTGGGCGCGCGTTTGGTCGAGGCGCTGGATGCCGGCGAGGAAGGTGCGCAGCGAGCCGCGCCCCTCGGCAAAGTCCAGAAACTGGCGCACGGTTTCCGCCTGGTCGGAGCCGGTGGCGGAGAGGCCGTGACGGGTGGCAAGGTAGGCGGTGTAGCCCAGCCGCCGGTCCAGCTCGCGCAGCAGCTCGTGCGCCGGCATGTCGCCCAGAGGGCCGTCCTGGAAAGCGCCCGCCAGCCAGCGCAGGGTCGCACCCAGCTCTTCCAGCTGCTGCACGGGCTGCTGCCCATGCGGCGCTTTCACCGGCTGTTGCATAGCCGCGTCTTGTGCGGCGCCGGCCCCGATCAAGACGCGGCCCATGGGTGACTGTTGCAGCAAGGCGGTGTCCGCCAAGGCGGCGACGGCCGCGGCGGTGAGGCCGCGGCTGGGCTGCGCCGCGATCTGCTGCCATGAACGGCGGAACTGCTCGGTTTGCGCCGGGGTGAGGAACTCGCCGGCAGCCATGCGGCTGTCCAGAAAAGCCAGGCGGCAGTAGTCGATCAGGGTCTGCACCTCGGCGCGCCGGTAGAACGGCTCGGCGCCCACCACCACATAGGGGATATCGGCGGCGATGAAGGCCTGTTCCACCGGCGGCGTCTGCGCATAGCCGCGCACCAGCGCCGCCATCTCGTTGTAGGACATGTCGCCGCGGCGCAACTGCTGGATGTCGTCGACGATGGCCGCGCCCATTTCGCGCGGCGTGCGGAAGCCGAGGATCTCCGTATGCCCGCCGAAGCCGCGCGTCAGTTGCAGGGCCTTGGGCGTGCGGCGCCGGTTGTGGGCGATGACGGCGTTGGCCAGCAGGAGCGGGCCGGCGCGGCTGCGCAGGCTCTCGCTGAGCACGTATTGGCGGGCGCCGTAGCGCTGGGCAAAGTCGAGCAGCAAGTCCGGCCGCGCGCCGCGCCATTCGGACAGGGTCGCGTCGTCGTTGCCCAGGACCATGTAGTTGAGGTGCGGGTGCGCAAGCAGATCCAGGATTTCGGCCTGCGCCAGGTTGACCTCTTGGAACTCGTCCACGATCACGCAGTCGAACTGCGCTTGCAGCGGGCGCAGGATCGAACCGTGCAGCGTGAGCATTTCCCAGCCGTTAAGCAACTGGTCGTCGACAGTGAGCAGGCCCTGCTGCAGGCGCACTTCTTCGTAGAGATGATAGAGGTCGGCATACCAGGGCAGGTCGTCGGGCGGCGCGGCCAAAGAGACCAGCGCGCTGTGCACCAGGTCGGGCGGTACATTCTCCTCGGCGGCGTAGTAGAGGTTGCCCTTGAGCGCCGCCAGCCAGGCGAGAAAGTCGCCGGCATCGAGCGCGTCGAGTTCGGCGGCATAGGTTGCCTGGCGGCTGCGCGCCTCTGCCACAACGGCGCGCAGCAACTCCTGCGCGGCGCCAGGCAGGCGCTTGCGCCAGTCGGGCACAAGGTGGCGCAGCTTGCCTTGATCGTAGGCGGCCTGGACCGCGCCCAGGCCCAGCCCGTGCAGGGTGACGACGGCGACGTTACGACAGTCGGCGTGGCGGGCGAGACGGCGGCGGATGCCGGCTGCGGCTGCGGCGTCGGCGGCTGCGATCAGAATGCGTTTCGGCTCGAAGATGTTCTGCCGGACGAGGCGGGCGACGCGATATTCGGCCGCGAGGCTTTTGCCGGCCCCGGCAACGCCGAGGACGACAGCCGGGCCTAGCTCATGTTCGACGATGGCCTGCTGGGCAGGCGTAAGCGGAGATGGCGGCATGTCACGCGTGGCGATGGGTGCGCTGCTGGGTGCGCTGATGGGTTGAACGGCTGCAAGACTACAAGACAAGTTGGGACAGACGGTGCAACCGGCGTTGACGGTACAACAGAACTGCGAAAAATCGTCCCAGGGCCTGGGCGATACTGTACATGCCCCGGCGCTTGGCGTCAAGGCAAGGGCGCGGCGCGCGGACTTGGCTTAGGGGTTCAATGCGGCACGACCAGCGTGTTCTGCAAATGGGCGATGCGCCACGCGTCTTCTTCACGCACGAGGATCAGCGCTAGGATGGCGTTGTGCTCGCCCGTAATATGGCCCGCGGGCACGTTGAGCACGGTGTCTACGTAGGCTACAATCACGTCGTCGGTCAGCGCGCGCGCCTGCGTCACCGTGTGGCGCATCGTGCTGTCCTTGTAGAGCGATTTGAGGACGCCTTCGTGCGCGGCGGCGATGGCGCGCCGCGAGTGGAGCTTGCGCCCCAGCACGGAAATATAGTCGGCCTCTTCGGCAAAGGGCGCGCCGTAGGCATGTCCGTCGCCGGCATTCCAGGCAGTTTGCAGTTGCGCAACGATGGCAGCGGCGATGGCGTACGCGTCAAGGGTCATGGCGCTGTCTCCGGCGTGGGCGATAGATGGGAGGAGCTAATGTTGATTACTGTAAAAGTTTAATCAGGTCGTCTCGGGTTATACCCAAGTTTTGGGCTATGTCATTCAAGATGTTGTTTAGCGTGCCCACGCGAAGCGCCTGATGAAGAGGTATTGTGATATGGTGCTCACCTTGTCGTCCGATGTGTGCCAGACGTACGTGACTCCCCGTTTGCCGGGTGGGAATATAGCCAAGCGTTGAAAGACGCTGAATTAGTTCTTCTCCACTCCAATCACGTGGCAGCCTCACGCTGCGAATACCTCTTCCTTAACGAAGTGAAGGCGAATCAAACGCGGGCGCGCACCATCATCAAAATGGCAGATGACCGCATCGCGCACCATGGCACGCAATTCTTCCAGCGTGTCTGCTTCGGTATAGATAGAGTGAGAAAGGGAACTGGCTTCGTAGCCGCCTTCCGGCGACTCCTGTACGGTGAAGATTATTTCGGTATTCATCTTGTACCTTGCCCCATACGCTGCCCGACGTTGTCATATCTCCTGTTGCATGGTGATTATATCATCGTGGGTTGACGGCGGGCAATGGCAACAAAAAAGGCTGGGGGTTGTACCATGTCCTCAGCCTTTTGTCATCGTCTAGCGCCCGCCCGTACTCAGCCGATGGCGATCATGCGCTGCACCGCGCGCGCGGCACGCACGCGAATCTCTTCGGGCACATGCACCTGGTATTGGTCGTGGCGCAGCGCCTCTAGCGTATCTTCCAGCGTGATCTGGTTCATGTGCGGGCAGCGCACGCTGCACAGGCGCAGCATGTCCTTGTCCGGGTTGGCCGCGGCGACGTTGTCGCCCATGCTGCACTCGGTGAGCAGCAGGTAGTGCGGCTTGTCCGTTTGCTCCACAAAGCGGATCAGCGCAGTGGTGCTGCCGGAGAAATCCGACGCGGCGACCACCTCCGGGCTGCATTCCGGGTGGGCGAGGATGGCGACATCCGGGAACTGGGCGCGCACGTCCGCCACATCCTGCACGGTGAACTTCTCATGCACTTCGCAGCGCCCGTGCCAGCCGATCATGTCGAAGTTGTCGCCCACGGCATCTAATTCGATGTTGGACATACGCGAGGGGATGATGATGCGCTTGCCCGTCTCCTGCGCTACGTTCGACGCCAGGTACTCGTCGGGCAGGAAGATAATCGTGTCCGAGTCGAAGGAGTTGGCGACCTCGACGGCGTTGCCGGAGGTGCAGCAGATGTCCGACTCGGCCTTGACGTCGGCGTAGGTGTTGACGTAGGTGACGACGGGCACACCGGGGTACTGCGCCTTGAGCTTGCGCACATCCTCGGCGGTGATGCTGGCAGCCAGCGAGCAGCCCGCTTTCTGCGAGGGGATCAGCACCATCTTCTCCGGGTTGAGCAGCTTGGCGGTTTCGGCCATGAACTCCACGCCGCAGAAGACGATGATGTCCTTATCCGTCTGCGCGGCCATGCGGCTGAGGTAGAGCGAGTCGCCCACGATATCGGGCACGGAGTGGAAGAGGGCCGGCTCCATGTAGTTGTGGCCCAGGATGACGGCGTTTTTCTCCGCCTTGAGGCGGTTGATCTCGTAGGCCAGCTCGGCCTTGATGCGCAACTCGACGTCGGGCACGACATGCGCCAGCGCTTGCCGCATTTGCTCGTAGGTTTCTTGCACCGATTCTGCGTGAATCGCCACGGTTGTTTTCTCATTTCTCTTACTTTATGCATACGGACGCCGGCGGTCCGGCGGTCCGGGGTATAGCAGGCTGCAATGGTATCGTCATGGTGCAGTATAGGCGCGTTGGGGGTTAATGTCAATATGACACTACTGGGCGAAAAAACAGCAAACCGCAAAGGTCGCAAAGAACGCAAAGAAAAAGTAGCAGCAAGAAACCGCAGAGGGCGCCGAGAAAGATAGGGGGCGCCCCCGGACCTATGTGTGCGCCTCGCCGCGCTGCGCCAGCATGGCGCGGATTGCCAGGTGGTGGCTGGGGCGGTAGAAGCCTTCCTCCACCGCGACGCCGGGCGGCGTGACTTCGGCGAAGGGCAAGCCGACCAGCGCCTCCAGGTCGGCATCGGCGGCGGGTTGCGCGGGCGCGCCGCGCGCCAGGGCCGCGCGACAGGCGGCCTCCAGCCGGTCGAAATAGGCGATGTTCTGCCGGATCAGCGCAGGGCCTGCGTCGACGGGCGCGTGGCAGTAGTAGACCGATTTCGCATTCAACGCAACCATCCGCTGCAGCGAGGCGCGCAGGTCAGCCAGGCCGCCCTCGCCTACGAAGGGCAGCGGCTGCTCGGCCGCGTCGCCCGCCAGCAGCAGGCCGATCTCCGGCACAAAGACGGAGCAGTGGTCGGGCGTGTGGCCCGGTGTG
>JBBSBO010000030.1:0-11024 GCA_038251215.1 Caldilineales bacterium | reverse complement strand
CAGGCGCCCAACGATCGACCGATTCTGTTGGTGCTGGACAATGCCTCCTATCATCACAGCGCCATTGCACAAGCCGGCTTTGCCGCTCTCGAAGGACGCTTGCTCCCGCTCTTCTTACCGCCTTACTGCTCGATTTTGAACCCTATCGAACGTTACTGGCGGCACTTGAAAGATTGCGCTTGCGCCAATCGCCTCTTTCCATCCATCGAGGCGCTCGTCGAATCCGTACTGACTAACCTGAAGCGCCAGAATGACCGCACCTACCCGAATCGATTTGCTACTTGTAAAGACTTATCGGCTCCTACTTAGCTTACGGGTTCTTTAGGAATCTCAAATAGAAGGCTGCAAACACCAAGACAATACCGATTGCCGCTATCAGCCGTTCCCAGAATCGATCCCTAAAGAACAGTAAATCTACACTAACGACAACGGCTATCAACACCACAACGTAAAGCACGACAGACAGGTTTCTTGTCATCTCAATCACCAGTTCAAATGTAGCAACGGCCGCTTATTCACGGTTGCCGGGTTTTCCTCAAGATCCTCTTGGGGCTGTTCCTGTCTTCCCACGACTCAACACGGTATCTTGGATGCCGTGTTCACGACATACCTGTGCTGCACTCTTGACGCCGGCCAACACTTCCAGCACCACCTGGGCTTTGAACCGCCCACTAAACGACTGTCGCTTTTGCATGGCTCTTTCCCCCTTGTCTGGAGTCTATCCCTCCCTTACCAGGGTGCCCGGCTTTTGGGGTCCATTAAAGACGTTCCACCGCCAGTCCCGAATTTCCGGCAGATCTTGGCCGTACTTGTCGATGTATTGCTTGTGCTCGATCAACTTGTCTTTTAATTGCTGTTTCAAGTAGACGCCCTGGGCGCCGGTCTGCGGCAGGCGGTCGATGGCGTCCATCACGAGATGGAAGCGGTCCAGATCGTTCAGCACCGTCATATCAAAGGGTGTGGTGACGGTGCCCTCTTCCTTGTAGCCGCGCACATGGAAGTTGTCATGGTTGGTGCGACGGTAGGTCAACCGGTGGATCAACCAAGGATACGCATGAAAGGCAAAGATGACCGGCTTGTCCTGGGTGAAAAGCTCGTCGAAATCTGTGTCGCTCAGCCCAAGCGGGTGCTCGGATTGCGGCTGCAGCTTCATGAGGTCGACCACGTTGACCACCCGGATCTTCAAGCCCGGCAGATGTTGGCGCAGGATCGAGACGGCGGCGAGCGTTTCCAGCGTAGGCACGTCGCCGCAGCACGCCATCACCACATCGGGCGAAGCATTTTGATCGTTGCTGGCCCACTGCCAAATGCCGATGCCCTCGGTGCAATGTTTGATGGCAGCGTCCATCGTCAACCACTGCGGGGCCGGGTGTTTGCCTGCAATCACCACGTTGACGTAGTGCCGGCTGCGCAGACAGTGGTCCATCACCGACAGCAGACAGTTGGCGTCCGGCGGAAAGTAAACCCGCACAACTTCGGCCTTCTTGTTCACAACGTGGTCAACAAAGCCGGGGTCCTGATGCGTAAAGCCGTTGTGGTCTTGGCGCCACACATGCGAAGCCAACAGGTAGTTGAGCGAAGCGATTTTTCGCCGCCAGGGTAGCTGTGACGTGACCTTCAGCCACTTGGCGTGCTGGTTGAACATCGAGTCAATGATGTGGATGAACGCTTCATAGCAGTTAAAGAGTCCATGCCGCCCGGTAAGCAAATAGCCTTCGAGCCACCCCTCGCATTGGTGTTCGCTGAGCATTTCCATCACGCGGCCCGCGGGCGCGAGAAATTCGTCGTTCGGCGCCATGGCTGCGTCCCATTGGCGCGGTGTCGTTTCAAAAACGGCTTCCAAACCGTTCGAGATGGTTTCATCCGGGCCGAAGATGCGGAAGTTGCGTTGCGTTTGGTTCATCTGCGTGATATCGCGCAGGAATGTCCCCAACACATGCGTGTCGCCGATGCCGGGCGTCCCAGGGGCAGGCACGTCGACCGCGTAGTCGCGAAAGTCCGGCATGCGCAGATCACGCAGCAATATGCCGCCGTTGGCGTGGGGGTTGGCGCCCATGCGTCGTTCTCCCTGCGGCGCCAGCTCGGCCAATTCCGGCTTCAGGCGGCCCTGCGCGTCGAAGAGTTCCTCCGGACGGTAGCTCTTCAACCATTCTTCCAACAGTTTAAGATGTTCGGGATGGGTGGCCGGATCGGAGAGCGGCACTTGGTGCGCGCGGAAGGTTCCTTCAATTTGCAGACCGTCGACCATCTTCGGCCCCGTCCAACCCTTGGGCGATTTGAGCACGATCATCGGCCAGCGCGGGCGTGTCAGGTCGCCGTGGACGCGGGCGTTTTCCTGAATTTTATTGATCTGCTCCACCACGGCGTCGAGCGTCGCGGCCATCGCCTCGTGCATCAACTCCGGGTCATCCCCCTCGACGAAATAGGGCGTCCACCCATAGCCGCGCAACAACTGCTCCAATTCCTCATGCTCGATACGGGCAAGGACGGTGGGATTGGAGATCTTGTAGCCGTTCAGATGCAGAATCGGCAACACCGCGCCGTCGGTGGCCGGATCGAGAAACTTGTTGGAATGCCAGGAAGTAGCCAGGGGGCCGGTCTCCGCCTCGCCGTCGCCGACGACACAGGCGACGATCAGATCGGGATTATCGAAGACCGCGCCGAACGAATGGCTCAGTGAATAGCCCAGCTCGCCGCCCTCATGGATCGACCCTGGGCACTCCGGCGAGGCATGGCTGGGGATGCCGCCGGGAAAGGAGAACTGAAGAAAGAGTTTCCGCAATCCGGCTTCGTCCTGGCTGATATTGGGATAAATCTCGCTGTACGTGCCTTCGAGATAGGTATTGCCGACCACGGCCGGGCCGCCATGCCCGGGGCCGGACACGTAAATCATGTCGAGGTCGTATTTCTTGATGACCCGGTTCAGGTGGACGTAGATGAAGTTCTGCCCAGGGGTTGTGCCCCAGTGCCCAAGCAACATGCGCTTCACATCCGCCGGCGTCAGCGGCCGCTTCAGCAGCGGGTTGTCGTAGAGATAGATCTGGCCGACTGCCAGATAGTTGGCGGCGCGCCAATAGGCATCCATCTTGTGGAGCAATTCCGGGGAAAGGGTGTTCGTTTTCATGGCTTAAATCTCCTTTTGCAAGCCAAAGCCGAGTACGCGGCAAACGCTATGGGCGATCATGCTTTCTTCGTCCGTGTGGATGACGCGGACGGCGACGCGGCCGGCTGCCGAGGAAATTACGCCCTCATTCGTCGCATTGCGTTTTTCTTCCAGCTCGATGCCCAAAAATTCCAGCCCGTCGCAGATGCGGGCGCGGACCGCAGGCGCGTTCTCGCCGATGCCGCCGGCAAAAACCAGCACATCCAGCCCGCCGAGCGCAGCCGCGAAGGCGCCGATCCATTTCTTGACCTGATAGCAGAAGATCGCCACCGCCTCCGCCGCGCGCACGTCCTGCGCTTCACGGTCGAGCAAGTCACGCATGTCGGAACTGGTCTCCGACACGCCGAGCAGCCCGGATTGAAAATTGACCATCTCGTTAAATTGCTTGGCGTCGAGGCCCTCGCTGCGCGCCAGATACCACAACAGTCCGGGATCGAGATCGCCGGAGCGAGTGCTCATCGGCGTCCCGGAGGCCGGAGTAAAGCTCATGCTCGTGTCGATCGATTGGCCGTCACGCACGGCCGCCAGGCTGGCGCCATTACCAAGGTGAGCGAGGATGACCTTGCTTTGGGCCGCTTTCGGTCCCATCAGGCGGGCCAGTTCTCCCATGAGGAACGCATACGACAGGCCGTGGAAGCCATAGCGCCGCACCCCTTGCGCTTCGTAGCGGCGCGGGATAGGCAACAGCCGCGCCACGCGCGGCAGGTCGTGGTGAAAAGCCGTATCGAAACATGCGACTTGGGGCAAGTCGGGGAAACGGCGCTGAAACGCTGCGGTCAAGAGAATCTCCTCCGGCAGATGCTCCGGATCAAAGGGGCTGAGCCGGTGCAGTTCCTCGATCAGCTCGACCGTAATTCGCTGCGGCGCGCTATACTTCGGGCCTCCATGCACCACGCGATGCCCCACGGCAGCCGGGGCATCCTGCCCGCGGCGCGCCTCAATCCAATCCATCAGCGCCCCAGCCGCGGCCGCATGATCCGGCGCCGCCAGCCGCCGCGAAAAATTGTCTTCCGGGGCCAATCCCGTCACCCGCCACGCAGCCTCCGGCAGTCCGATCCGCGCGATCTCGCCGTCCAGAATTCGCTGCAACGAGTCGCCGGCCTCGAACAGCGCAAACTTGATGCTCGACGAGCCGCCGTTGATGGTCAGAATGCGCGGGCCGGTCGGTTTCATAACGCCCTGGAGGTTTTGCCGGCCGGCGCGGGATCGGCGGCCTCTAGGCCAAGCGCCGACAGTTGCGCGCGCGTGGCGTTGTCGTCTATGTGAAGAATGCTGCGAATCACCAAAGCGGCCGCAATCTAGACAAACATCGGGGTATTTTCGATATAGATCACTTGCCCGGCCGACGCCTGGGCGATGTCCAGCGCCAGCCGAAAGATGTCTACGTCGGGCTTGCGCAGGTTGACGAAGCAGGAAGAGATGAAAGTATCCACAAACTCATCCAGCTTGAACGTCTTAATCCGATGCAAATTCAGTTCACGCGCCTCGTTGCTGACCACGACGATCTTGAGTCCATAGCACTCCTTCAGCCGACGCACCAGTTCGATCATGGCAGGATAGGACTTCGACTGGGCAAACATGAATTCCTGAAATTGCGCCGGCGCAAACGGCCGCTACGCATAGAAGACCGTGCGGCCCAGGTATTCCTTCAGCGTGAGCTTTCCTTCCTCGTAGGTGGCGAAGTTCAACTGATGGCGCTCCTCTACTTCCGCTGCTTCCAGTTTGAAGTTGATCGCCGCCTGTTGGCGGGCCGCATGATCCCATCCGTTGGTGAGCAGGACGCCGCCAATATCCAGGAACAGTGTTGTGATCGGGGTCGCTCTTTTCATGTCGTCTCCGTTGTCTCTGCCGGCGTCGTGGGCGCGGTTGGCTTCGTGGGTCTCTGCGGGCCTCGAGCCAGAAGGATGGCGCTCGATCGCGGGTTGAGGCAGTACGTTTGAGGATCTGCCCAGAGCGGCTCTTCGCCTTCAGCAAACAGATCTTGCGGCGCATCGCGTGAGGTGTCCGCCGCCAGGCGCCATTGGGCTTCCGGCGACAGAGGAGGCAGCCTGAAATCGACCGCCTCGGCGCCGGCATTGCACATCAAGTACAGTGCGCCTGGCTCATCTTCACGGATCAAACAGGCAAATCGCTTTTCTTGCGCGTCGGCCCAGTTGGGCAATCCTCCTTGCGGACCAAACCAAAGGATGTCGGCGTCTGTGTAAAATTCCTCCCGGCTTAGAACCGGATGGGCGCGGCGCAAGGCGAGCATGCCGCGGGTGAAGCGATAAATTTCCTTATGTTGGGCCAGACGCCGCCAGTCAACCCAGCTCGTTGCGTTGTCCTGGCAATAGGCGTTGTTGTTGCCGCCTTGCGTGCGGCGAAATTCGTCCCCCCCCAGCAGCATGGGCACGCCCCGCGAGATCAGCAGGGTGAGCAGGAAATTCTTGATCTGGCGCTTGCGCATGGCTTTAATCGCGACATCCGTCGTCTCGCCCTCCGCGCCATAGTTCTCGCTAAAGTTGGCGTCAGTCCCGTCACGGTTGTGCTCCCCGTTGGCTTCATTGTGCTTGGCGCCATAGCTCACCAGGTCGTTCAGCGTGAAGCCGTCGTGGCAAGTGACGAAGTTGATGCTGCCTTCGGGGCCTTTGCCGGAGCGGGTATAGATGTCGGCGCTGCCGCAAATACGGGCAGCCATTAAGCCAAGCATCCCCTCATCGCCGCGCCAGAAACGCCGGACATCATCGCGGTAGCGGCCGTTCCACTCGGCCCAGCGCCGCTCGGAAAAACTTCCCACCTCGTATGCGCCGGCAGCGTCCCACGCCTCGGCGATGAGCTTGACCTCTCTCAGGATCGGATCTTCGGCGATGCGGTCGAGGAGCGGAGCATCGGCCAGCAAATTGCCGGCGCTGTCCCGGCCAAGCACCGACGCCAGATCAAACCGGAAGCCATCCACATGCATCTCGACCACCCAATGGCGTAGCGCGGCTAAGATGTGGTCGCGCACCACGGGATGGTTGGCGTTGAGGGTGTTGCCTGTGCCCGTGTAGTCCTTGTAATGACGTTTGTCGCCTGCCAGCAGATAGAAGATCGTATTATCCAGGCCGCGGAAGCATAGCGTCGGCCCCAGCTCGTCCCCTTCCGCCGTATGATTAAACACCACATCCAGGATCACTTCGATGCCGGCCTGGTGAAGGGCTCGCACCATTTTCTTGAACTCCATTGTCTGTTGGCCCAAACCGCCGGCGCTGCTGTAGGAAGCCTTGGGGGCAAAAAAGGCCACCGGATTGTAGCCCCAGTAATTGCCGGGCAGCGCGCCGGTTTGCGGGTCCCTGCGCGTGACGGAAGCGGCGGCGAACTCCTGCACGGGCATCAGTTCTACAGCCGTCACCCCCAGTTCTTGCAGATAGGGGATCTTTTCCATCAGGCCGCGGTATGTGCCGGGATGGTCCGCCGCGGCGCTGGGGTGAACCGTGAAGCCGCGTACATGCATCTCATAAATGACGGTCTTCGACCACGGATGTCGCGGCGGCGCGTCCTCTTCCCACGCAAAAGCGTCACTGACAAAGATGCTTTTCGGCATCGACTGGGCATTGTCCTGCGTCGAGATCACCAGGTCTTGCTCCGGCGCCGACGCGTCATATCCTCGGGCCGCGGCAAAATCCCACGCGGGCAGCTGCGCAATCGCAGTCGCGCAAGGATCGAGCAGAAGGCGGTTGAAGTTGAAGCGCTGCCCTGCGTCGGGTTCGTACGGGCCGTCCACGCGGTATGCATAGAGTTGGCCGGGGTAGATCCCCTTCACCCAAACGTGCCATACGTCACCGGTGTGGTTGCGCACGGGGTCCAGATCGAAGACGCGAGCGGGCGCAGCAGCTTCGGCGCGGTCAAACAACTCGAGGCGAACGCGCGTAGCATTGCGGCTGAAAACGGCAAAGTTGACCCCGTCTTCTCTGGGCTGGGTTCCCAAAGGCAGAGGGGACCCGGTACGTATTCCGGCGCGCGCGGAGCTGTCTGCGCGCTGCCCCTGCCGCTCGCGTGGAGGCGCGCCCGTCATCGTTGCCACAGGATTTGCACCGCTTCCAGCGGCACGGCCACGCCGGCATAGTACGGCATGATTCGCGCCGAATAGTCGGTTGGCGGGCGGGTCGCAGGCACAACCGCGCTGTAAACGTAGCCGTTCGATGCGCCCGTCGTCGATGCGCCCGTCGTCGATGCGCCCGCCATGGCGCGCACGCGCTGCATCTCGTGCCGTTCCGGCTCGCCGCCGTTCACGCCTTCGGCATAGAGTTCAACGCGTACGTAAGTTGGATCCAAGCTGCCCAGATCGACCTCGACTTCGAATATGTAGTGCACGGCATCATTCTTGACCTTGACCTCGCCGAAACGCAGCGCGGGCCATTGCTGTTGCAGTGTTTGCTGCCAATGGGCCATCTGGGCGCCCACGGCGCCTTTGTCGGCCGCACGCGCATGGTAGGCCGCCGCGGCAGGCAGATAATATTGTTCGGTGTATTGGCGCACCGCACGGTGTGCGGAGAAGAGCGGCGTCAAGCGCGCCATGCTTTCGCGCATGCGCTTTACCCAGGCGACGGGAATGCCCTGCTCGTTGCGAGTGTAGAACTCAGGGATCACCGCCTGCTCGAGCAGGTCGTAGAGCGCGCCGGCTTCGGCGGCATCCCAGGACGGATCGTCGCCATGTTCCTGGCCATCCCCCAACGCCCACCCTACTTCAGGCGCATAGGCTTCAGCCCACCAGCCATCCAGCTCCGAGAGATTAATGCCGCCGTTAACGAGCACTTTCATACCGCTTGTGCCGCAGGCCTCCCAGGGCCGTCGGGGCGTGTTGATCCACACATCCACCCCCTGGACCAAGCGCTCGGTCAGAAGGATGTCATAGTCACTGAGGAATATCACATGAGGGCGCGCCTCGGGTCGTTGCACAAAACGGATCCATTCGCGAATCAAGTCCTGCCCAGGCTGATCGGCCGGATGGGCCTTGCCGGCCAGGATCAGTTGCACAGGCCGTTGCGGATTGGTCAAGATGCGCAGCAGCCGCTCCGGGTCGTGCAACAACAGGTTAGGCCGCTTATAGGTTGCGAAGCGCCGCGCAAAGCCCAGTGTCAGCGCGTTGGGATCAAAGAATTGTTTCGCCGCCGCCACCGCTTCGGATGACGCGCCGGCGGCAGCCAATTGGTCGGACAACCGCTCACGCGCATATTCTACAAGAGCCTGGCTGGTATCGGCGCGCAATTGCCAGAGCGCGGCATCGGAAACACGGCGAAACTCCTGCTCCATCGTTTCCGTCTTGCCCAGCCAGCGCTCTTTTCCACAGGCTTCCGTCCAAAGCTCATCGGCTGGGGCCGAATCCCAGGTAGGCATGTGGACGCCGTTGGTCACGTGCCCGATCGGCACTTCGCCTTGCGGCCAACGCGGAAAGAGCGGCTCAAACAGGCGCCGGCTAACCTTGCCATGTAAGCGGCTCACGCCGTTGACCGCCCCGCTGCCGCGAATCGCCAGATAGGCCATATTGAAGTTTTCCGTCGAGTCGTTCGCATTGCGGCGCCCCAAGGCCAGCAAGTTCTCGACGGAAATACCCAGTTCTTCTTGGGCATACCGGCTGAGGTATTGCTCGATGAGAGCCGGAGCAAAACGGTCGAAACCGGCGTCCACCGCCGTATGGGTGGTGAAGAGATTTCCCGCACGTGTGACGGTCAGCGCGGATTCAAAGGGCTGCGCAGTCTCCTGCATGAAAGCGCGCGCACGTTCTAACACGGCAAACGCGGCATGGCCTTCATTCAAATGGCAGACTTCCGGCCGGATGCCGAGCGCGGTGAGCAAGCGCCACCCGCCAATGCCGAGGAGCAATTCCTGCGTGAGCCGCAGCTCCGGCCCGCCGCCATACAGTTCGCTGGTGATCTCGCGATGAACCGCCGAGTTCGCCGCATCGTTGCTGTCCAGCAGGTAGAGCTTCACCCGGCCGATCTGAACCTGCCAGGCGCGCAGCCAGACCGAGTAGCCGGGCAAGGCGATCTCCAAACGCACCCACTCCCCGTTTGGGCGTCGCAATGGCGTGACCGGCAGTTGGCCCGGGTCGTTGTACGGGTACAGGGCCCGTTGCGCGCCGTCGTTGTCGATCACCTGCCGAAAATAGCCCTGCTGATAGAGCAGCCCCACACCGACCACCGGCACGCCCAGATCGTTGGCGGATTTGAGCTGATCGCCGGCCACATTGCCCAGCCCGCCCGAATAAATGGGGAGAGCTTCGCTCAGCATAAATTCCATGCTGAAATAGGCGACACAACTGAGGGCGGCGTTTGCATGATCCTGCTGAAACCACGTAGACGCGTCTGTTGCGCGCCGCTTGTCGCGCAACAACGTCTCCACGTCTTGGCGGAAATCGGCCGAGGCCAGCACGCTTTCGATCCGGTCGCGCGAAACCGTCTGCAAGACAACCCAGGGGTTGTGTGTCAGTTCCCAAAGCACGGGGTCGAGCTGTTGCCACACTTTATCGGCGGCATGGTTCCACGACCAACGGATGTCCAGGGCCAACTCGGCCAAGGAGTCGATCCCCTCAATTCCCGTAGGCAGCCGATTGTAGGTCGGTTGGCTGACATGTTTGCTTCTGTTCATGCTCTCTCCTTCAATTTTGTCGCGGGTGGAATCCCCGCTATGGCGGGCTGCCTGGGCGGGATTGGCAGACGATGGCTCCCCCGCCCGCCCAGGGACTCTCACGCCTGGATCCACTCCATTGCTGCGGCGCGTTCGCCAGGCGAGAAACTTCTTATCTCGCCGCGGATCAGCACGGAACCGAGCTTCAACGCCCATTCGACCCATCTGGGGCCGCCAATCACGCCCATCTTTGTGAAATCGTTTCTATGTGCAAGTCCAAAGCGAGCGTCATCCCACAGCGCCTCAGTTTCCCATCCCTGGAAATCATCCCCCATGTCAAGCAGAAACTGCGCCGTACCATGTTCACGGATGATCGAATCCAGGCGCGGGATAAGCACATCTTTGTAGTCCTGATCGGTTAACTTGCCGACTGCCCTGAGGACTAGGGTATTCCCCGTACTCTCCGGTAACACTGTAATCATGGCATTGTCCTTTCCGGTTCCTCGCTATACCGCACCCCGTTTAGCCTGCACGTATGCTTTGCCCTAATTCCTACAGCTTCCTAACCGGCTTCATTCAGTTGGTTTGTAACGATTGACTGCGCTTCTTCCAAGATGCGCCGCAGATGGTCCTCGCTACGGAAGCTTTCCGCATAGATCTTATAGATATCCTCAGTCCCTGACGGGCGCGCCGCGAACCATCCGTTTTCCGCCGTCACCTTCAACCCGCCGATGGGGGCGCCGTTGCCTGGCGCTTGGGTGAGGACAGCCTGGATCTTTTCGCCCGCCAGCTCGGTGAGCTTCACCTGCTGGGGCGAGAGCCTCTCCAGCAATTTCTTTTGCTCCGGGGTGGCTGGCGCTTCCACGCGGTCATAAAACGGCTCGCCGAACTCATGCGTGAGTTCGGTGTAGATTTCGCCGGGGTCGCGGCCCAACTTGGCTGTCATCTCTGCCGCCAGCAGCGCCGGAATGAACCCGTCCTTGTCCGTGGTCCACACGCTGCCATCCAGGCGAACGAAAGATGCGCCGGCGCTCTCTTCGCCGCCAAAGCCAAGCGAACCGTCAAGCAGGCCATCCACAAACCACTTGAAGCCGACCGGCACTTCATCCAGGCGGCGGCCCAGGCTAACGACCACGCGGTCAATCATGCTGCTGCTGACCAGCGTCTTGCCGACCACGGCGTCCACGGGCCACAGCGGCCGGTTGGTCAGCAGGTAGCCGATAGCCACGGCCAGGTAATGGTTGGGATTGATCAGGCCCGCGCCCGGTGTAACGAT
>JBBSBO010000029.1:0-11041 GCA_038251215.1 Caldilineales bacterium | reverse complement strand
TCGAGGATGGTGCTTTTGCCCGCGCCGTTATGGCCGACAATGGCGTTGACGCCATCCGTAAACTCGATGCGGGCATGGT
Source organism: Caldilineales bacterium (assembly GCA_038251215.1). Taxonomy (GTDB): domain Bacteria; phylum Chloroflexota; class Anaerolineae; order Caldilineales; family Caldilineaceae; genus JASGTU01. The sequence continues at coordinate 10,962 of JBBSBO010000029.1, read as the reverse complement.
CGTAGCTCTTGGTGTTGTCCAGCTCTACCGCTCGGATCTGCATGGCGCGCCCTATTCTTCTGCGGTGGGGATTGGCGCCGCGGCGACCGCGGCCATCTCGTGGCCCAGCTCCTCGACAATCGCTTCGGGCGAAGCGCCGTCGAGCGCCAACTGCTTCACGCCCAACGCCAGCCGGGCATATAGTTCGCTCTTTTCGCGATAGCGCACATCGCGCGCAAAGAGGTCGGCCATCACGCGCCGCTCCAGCGCGGGCCGGCTGAGGGTTTCGCCGCTCTCCACGGCATACTCCGCCGCCGTGGTTAGGTTGCGCACCAACGCTACCAGCGGCGAGAAGATCTCCTTAACCATCGCCTCGACCGCGGCCAGATCCAGCTCGCTGCGCGCAAAGGGCAGCACGCCCGTCAGTTGCAGCTCTACCACCGGCGCGTCCGCCGTCTTGGACGCATCGCGCCGCTGCACGCCGAGGTCGCGCGCCCGCCGCTCCAAGCGCTGGCGACACCCGGCATAGAACTCCTCCGGCCCGGCGTAGAGGTCGGTCTTGATGCTCAGGCGATGAAACGTGCGCCGCGCCACCGGGTGCAAGACGGCGGTATGTTTGGGGTCGCCGTTCTGTGCGCGCGCTGTGTCCACCTCGACCAAATAGGCGCCACGCTCGGGCCAGGTTGCTTCCATGGCAGAGCAGCTCTCCAGGCTGCCGGGGTTGTAGATCCAGCCGTCCACCTCATACGGCTTGTGGATATGCCCCAGCGCCACGTAGTCGACATGCGGGCGCAGCGCGGCCAGCTGGATGGGAGCCAGCCCGCCCATCTGCTCCGGCATGACGCCCTCGATGCCGGCGTGCGTGACGAAGATCGTGTATTCAACGCCGTCCGCCGGCACGGAGCCAAGCGCCGCGCCGATCGCAGCCAGGGCGCTGGGCGCGCCCGCGCCCAGATAGCGCAGCCCATAGACGCGCAGCCCCGGCTTCGGCTCGAAGTACGTGCCGCGCCGGTTGGCATGGGCGCGCACCTGCGGCGCGCCGTCCACGAAGTTGGCGTCGAGCAGGATGATCAGGTCTCGGATCGCCAGAAACTGCATCCAGCCCAGCGTCTCCAGATAGTAGTGATGCTCGTGATTGCCCTCCACGGCTAGGCAGGGGATGCCCGCCTGCTTGAGCATTTCCAGCGCGGCGATGGCCTGGTTGAGCGTCAGCGCGTCGATGCTGCGCTTCTCGAAGAGGTCGCCCGCCAGGATCACGAAATCCACACGCTCGGCGATGGCGAACTGCACCGCGGCGTGCAGCGCCTTGGCGAAATCGTTGAAGCGATCGCGCGAGCGGTACTGGAGGTAGCCCAGATGGCAGTCGGCAATGTGCAGAAATTTAGCTTGCATGGCAATCCCTCATCCGTCTTGGTCGGCGAAGAAGCAGAGGACAACAATCAGCGTGAAGCGCAGAAATGAGAAGGGTGAAAATAGGGAGTACAAATCCAACAAGCGGCATCGCACGCCGCCGCGGCCATGCCCGGCTAAGGGGCGATGCGCCGGCGCATCGTCACCAATGTCTGCTGCGAGCGAAAGCCGAAGGACCGGAAGGTCTCCAACCCAGCCGCGTGTTCCCGGCTCAGGGTAATCGTCACCGGCGCGCGCGGGTAGTCGGCCAATGTCGCCAGCGCCCACTGCGCCATCATCGCCTCATAGCGCCCATACTGCTCGGGCCGCACCCAGAAATCCAGCGCGTGCGCGCCGCGCCAGCGTTGCGCCGTGAGGATCAGCGCCGCCTCGAAGCGCCGCGTGGTCTGGATGCACTGGCGGTAGATGCGGCTGCGGCCCACGGCCTGCCACATCCATTGCAGCGCCTGCTGGTCGAGCGGCGTCTCGAAGTCGGCGCGGCGCACCGCCCGCCACCACTGCGCTTGCCCATTCAACTGTGCATTGGCCAGATCATAGAGCGGCTGCCAGTGCTGGGCGGAAAAGGCGCGGAACCCTTCCGCCGGTGCAGGCAGATCTACGTGCGGCAGCTGCGCCAGCCGCAACGTCACCGTGGCGCCGATCTCCTCGAAGCCGAGGCTCTCGTACAGCGCGTGCGCCACCTTGTTGTGCTCATAGACTTGCAGCACAACCCACTCGCCATGCGAATGCTCCACATGATCCAGCGCCTGGCGCATCAGCCGCCGGGCGATGCCGTGCCCGCGATGTTGCGGTGCCACGGCTACGTTGGCGATCTGCCAGCGCGTGCCGAACTTGTCGGCGCGCTGCACGGTCACGTTGCCGATAATCTGCCCGCGCTCCGCCCACACAAAGCCGCCGAACACATCATCCAGCTCGCTCGGCCCCGGGTTGAGCAGTTTGAGCAGGCCGCTGACGTGGCTCATGACGCGCATTTCGCGCAGCGCGGCCTTGCCGCGTGCGTCCAGTTCGTTGGAAAAGGCGTCGGCGATCAACTCCGCCACCGGACGCAGGTCGCGCCCAATATCAAACGGACGGATGCCGCTCTCTTCCGTAGGAATTACCCGCCCATGCGGGGTGTCAACTAGCGCCATGCGCCTTGACCTGTCCCACCTCTATGCAACCTCGCTGCCCGCGCCCGGGCAGCCCGCCACATCCCGCCAAACTGCTCTGTCCTACATTGCCACGCGTACTAAGGCTGGGCGCAACACCTGGCCTTTGTACGCATAACCAGTGCGCAGCGCGGCGATGATATGGCCGCTGGGCACGCTGTCGCTCGGCTCGCTGCCGATGGCCTCGTGTACCGTCGGGTCAAACTCGCCGCTCGTGTCGATCACGGTCACGCCCTGATCCGCCAGCAAGTCCAACAGCTTGCGCCGGATCTGGCGAAAGCCGTCGATCCAGGCCACTTGATTGCTTTGATCGCCTTGACTGCCGGCATCCGCCGTGCCGCCTTCGGCCTGCTCGCCCGCCGCGCCCATTGTAGCCGCGGGCGTTGTCGCCAACGATGACGGCGCGTGCGCAAAGGCGAGGTTGAGATCATCCAGCACCGGCAGCAAGCGGCGCAGCAACTCGCGGTTGGCCCGCTCGATGGTCTCGTCCAGCGCACGCTCCTGGCGCCGGCGACTGTTCTGGAACTCGGCGCTAGTGCGTTGCAGCCGATCCAGATACTCCCTGGTCTGCGCCTGCGCCGCGGCTAGTTCCTCGCGCAGCACGGCGATCTCGGCCTGGGCCGGGTCTTGCTCCGTGGCGTCCACGGTCGCCTCTGCGGCAACCGGTTCGCTCTCCAATTCGGCTTCCGGCAACCCGGTTGCGTCGGCTTCCACTGCCTCTGCCGCCTGCGCTTCCGGCTGCTTGGAACCCGTTTCTTCGCTCATCTCTTCGTCCTTATCCCATGCAAATTCGGGCCGCGCCGTTTGGACCATGCGCCCTACGTCTGCGGCCCGTAAAGATCTTCCACCATTTCGCTCATCAGCGCGGCCACAAAGCGCACCGCGCCCATCGTGCGCCCATATGACATGCGCAGCGGGCCGACCACGCCCAACAGCCCCGTGGCGCGATCCAACACGCCATAGCGCGCCAGCACCAAGCTCACATCGCGCAGCTCCGCATAGCGCCCGTTGCCGGAAATGACGACGTGAATGTCGCCGCCGTCGCCGTGTTCATCCGCCACCTGCTCCAGGAGCGACTGCTCCTCGAAGACCTGCACGATGCGCCGCACGTTGTCGCCCTCGGCGAACTCCGGCGCGTCCAGCACCTGCGCCAGCCCGTCGCGGTAGATCTGCCCGGCGACACGCTGGTCAACGCTTGACATCATCTCCGCCGCCAAAAAGGCTACCTGTCGCGCAAAAGGCGACAGCAGCGCGTAGTGTTGGGCGATCTCCGTGCCGATCACGCCGCTCAGGCGCTCGTTCAGCTCGTTGCTAAAGCGGCTCAGCTCGTGCTGCTCGACCGGCTGGTCCACGTCCAGCAGACGCTGCTTGACTGCGCCTTCCTGCAAGACCAGGATCAGCAGCACCTTGCTGCCGTGGATAGCGACCAGCTCTAAATGCTTGTAGCGGCTGGTGTGGTGGGTGCGCGGGGCCGTGGCGAGCGCGGCGGCCTGCGTAGTGCGCGCCAGCACCGAGGCGCTCAGCCGCAGCCACTGGTCCATCTCCTGCCGCGCCTGTCCGAACTGCACGCGAATATCGCGGCGCTCATCCGAAGGCAGTTCGGGTTCCGCCATCAAGAACTGCACGAAATAGCGATAGCCCAGATCCGTTGGCATGCGCCCCGCGCTGGTGTGCGGGTGCGTCAACAATCCCTCGCGCTCCAAGGCCGCCAGGTCATTGCGGATCGTCGCCGAGCTGACGCCCAGCGGATGGTTCGCCGCGATCATATTACTGCCCACAGGCTGGGCGCTTTGCACATATTCCTGCACGACGATGCGCAGCACATGCTGCTGTCGTTCGGTCAGGTTGTCCGCCGGCATATCGATGGGTCACCCGCCTTCATTCTCGCGCTGCGCGGCGGCAAAGTCTTCCGACGAGCTTCGCCGCGCAATTTCGCCTCAAAGCAAACAATGCCCCGGCGCGCCAGGCGCCATAGGCCCCGCAAAGCCATCATAGCATTTGCCGTGAATGGGTGTCAAAGAATTAGGCGTTGAGGGTCAAGATTGCCTAATATGCGTTGCGGTTCATGCCCGCTATCCAGTACACGCCCGTGCGGATCAGGATTTTGATGTCGAGCGCCAGCGACCAGTTCTCGATGTACCACAGGTCGTACTTCGTACGTTCGATCACCGAGGTGTCGCCGCGCAGCCCGTTCACCTGCGCCCAGCCGGTCAGGCCGGCCTTCTCGCGGTGACGGTCCATATAGCGCGGGATGCTTTGGCGGAACTGCTCCACATACACAGGCCGTTCGGGGCGCGGGCCGACCAGGCTCATATCACCGATCAGCACGTTGATCAGCTGCGGCAGCTCGTCAATACTGAAGCGGCGCATGATCGCGCCCAACTTGGTGCGCCGCGGGTCGTCCTGCGTCGTCCAGCCGGGGCCGTCCAATTCGGCGTCCTCGCGCATCGAGCGGAATTTGAGCATACGGAAGGGCCGCGCGTCCAGCCCCATGCGCTCCTGAATGTAGAAAACCGGGCCGGGACTGTCGAGCTTGACCAGCAGCGCCGTAAGCAGCAGGAACGGGCTGATGATCACCAGCATCGCCGCGCTGACGACTACGTCCATGCCGCGCTTCAGCGTGAGCTTCCAGCCTTGCAGCGCCACATCGCGGATCGTAAGCAAGGGCAGGCCGCCCAGGTCGCCGATGCTGACCTCGCTCGCCATGATCTGGAACACGTCCGGGAAGGCGCGGATGCCCACCTTCTCGCGTTCGCACAGGCTGACGATGCCCACCAATTCCTGGTGGCTGCTTTCCGGCAGCCCGATGATCACCTCGTCGACATGGTACTTCTCGATGATCCAGGGCAGGTCCACTACATTGCCCAACACCGGCGGCCCCGCCGCCCCCGGCGCAGTCGTTGCCGGCGCCGGCGAGGAAGACAAAGCGGACTGGACCGACCGCCCCTCTCGGGCGTCCACCAGGCCCACGACTTCATAGCCGAGCTGGCGGTTCTGCATCACCTTGTTGAGCAGCATCTGCCCCACTTCGCCCGTGCCGATCACCAACACGCGGTCATCGCCCACACCGTGCGCCTGCGCCCGCCACTGGATCTGACCGTGGATCATGCGTACCACGGTCAGCAGCACAATATTGATGGCGGCGGCATACAGAATAAAGGGGCGGTGATACTCGAAATCGCGCAGAGCCAACGTTAACACTGCCACGGTGAGCAGCGTGGCAAAAACGTTGTAAAGAACAAGGTGATACGTCTCGTCCAAATGGCTGGCAGTGCGACGGCGCTGATACATACGCTGCACAAAGAACAGCCCCACCAAGATGACCGTATAAACCAGGGGCAGCGGCAAAAACTCCAGGAAGGGGCCGATAGTAACATCGGGGTCGTGCGCCAAGATTTGGTGCGAGAGGTAAAACGCCAGCCACGTGCAGCCGATGTCGAGCAGTATCAGCGTCAGCACAAACAGAAATTGGGCGCGCTTCATAAAGCCCGGGCGATGCTTGCGCCTGGCGCTGTAGTCTGAATAGCCTGTGGTTTCGCTAAGACTCTGCTGCATCCCGGCTATGGCTACGCTTCTCCGCCCTTGCTAACTGCTGCCAAGTTCCCCGCTCGTACGGCAAAAGCGCCACAAATGCTTGCCCACATCCGCGCTGCCCTTGCCCACCACGCCCAACAGGATCAGCTTGTCCAGCAGCCATCCCGTCTGCTCGCGATAGTGTTTGCGATAGAAGATCCACATCGCCTCGTAGAAGTCGATGCGCGCCTTAACGCTGCGGCCGCTGGCGGCTTCCTTCACATGCGTGATCGCGACTTGGCCATTATACCAGGTCTCCCAGCCCGCATCCTGAATTCGCTTGGCCCAGTCGAGATCTTCGCCATACATAAAGAAGTCCTCGTCCAACAGCCCCGCCTCCTCGATGGCGGCCCCGCGCACCATCATAAACGCGCCCACCACCGCATCCACCGGGTGTACGGCGTCTTCCGGCAGATACTCCAAATTGTAAGCGTTGAAGCGCCGGCTCTTGGGGAAGGCGCGGCTGAGGCCGATCATGCGGTAGAAGCTGATCTGCGGCGTGGGAAAGCTGCGCCGGCACGCGCGGTCCAGGCTGCCGTCCGGGCGACGCACGCGCGGCCCGGTGACGCCCGCGGCGGGATGTGCGTCCAGAAAAGCCGCCATGCGCGCCAGCGCGTCCGGCGGCAGCACCGTGTCCGGGTTCAACAGCAAGGCATAGCGCGGCAAGCGGTCGCCGCCCTGCCCGCCCCCGCCAAAGCCAAACCAACGCAGCGCAACATTATTGCCCGCGCTGAAGCCTACGTTGTGGCGATTGCAGATCAAATGAACGTCGGGGAACTCCGCAGCCACCATTTCGGCGCTGCCGTCCGTGCTGGCGTTGTCCACCACCACCACGCGGAACTGCCCGTCCATGCGGCTTGCCAGCACCGATTGCAGGCACGCGCGCAGCAAACCGGCCGTGTTGTAATTGAGAACGACGATCGCCAGGTCGAGCGCGCCCATTCCAGTCCTGTTTGTTTCTCGCAGCCATTGCGAGCGCGCTATTTCTTCAGCGTCGACCCTTTTCGCATCGACCTTTTCAGCATCGAACATGGTCCATCCTTGGCGCCGTCCGTTCCGTCTCGATTCGTTTCATCCCGATTCTAGGCATCGATACCCTACGCAGGTTCGCTGCGCGCCAAAAGCGGCTGAACAAGACGGCCCGCTGCGATTGTAGCACACGCGCTTTGCCCAGGTCAAAGCCATCGCCCAATCTCTGGGCCGCGTCGGCGTTGCCTAGCTTGCCGTCCAGCTCTATAACGTTGCCGGCCGGGGGAAGGTTGCAGGCGCGGGGCGCCTCTGTTACAGTGCCAATTCTATTTCTACGCTGATCGATCTCTATACCGCCAAGCGGCGTAGCCTAGGTTAGCCCACGAAGGAAAACCGCGATATGTTCGACCGCTGGCGACAGGCAGCGCGACATTTACGCCACGAAGTGCGCGCCCTCACCATCGCCGCCCAAGACCCGCGCACCCCGCGCCGAGCCAAAGTTCTCGCCGTGTGCATCGTCGCCTACGCGCTTAGCCCCATCGACTTGATCCCGGACGTGATCCCCGTTCTCGGCTATGTAGACGACCTGATCCTGTTGCCGCTCGCCGTGTGGGTGGCACTGCGCATGATCCCGCCGCAAGTCATGGACGACGCCAGGGCGCAGGCCGCCCAACAAGGCGATGGCCGCGCCACGGATTGGCGAGGAGCCGTCCTCATCGTGGCGCTGTGGGGCCTGGCTGCCTGGCTCGTTTACGCGGCCCTCCGCCGCTATCTGTCCGGCTGATCCAAGCGCACGCGCTCACTTTGCGCAGCCGCCGCGCTGGCTCACGGGCGCAGGCGCTGCAACAACTCCTCATTGTTCGCCGTCTGCTCCATCAATTTGAGCAGCCCGTTCATGGCGGCCTTGGACGAACCGCCTGCCAGCCACCGGCGCAGCTTGATCAGGCGCAGCATATCGTCCTCGCTGTACAGCCGCTCGTCGCGGCGCGTGCTGCTGGCAAGCACGTCGATGGCGGGGAAGATGCGCGCCTCCGCCAGGGCGCGGTCCAGTACGATCTCGCTGTTGCCCGTGCTCTTGAACTCCTCGTAGATCACCTGGTCCATGGCTGAGCCGGTCTCCACCAGCGCCGTGCCGATCACCGTCACCGAGCCGCCGTACTCAATGTTGCGCGCCAACCCGAAGAAGCGTCGCGGCATCTCCAGCGCGCCCGCATCCACACCGCCGGTGAGGGTGCGCCCGACGCCCCGGCCGTGCAAGTTGGAGGCCCGCGCCAGGCGCGTCAAGCTGTCCATGAGCAACACGACATCGTGCCCACACTCCAGTTCGCAGCGCACCGCCGCCAGCGTCATCTCCGCCAGCGCCATGTGTTCGTCCAGGCTTTGGTCGTTGGAGCTGGCCAACACCTCAGCGGGCGTGGTGCGGCGGAAGTGGGTCACCTCCTCCGGACGTTCGTCCACCAACAGCATGATGATGCGCGTTTCCGGCTGGTCGGCGTGGATGCCTGCGGCGATCTCCGCCAGAATTTGCGTCTTGCCCGCCTTGGGCGGCGCGGCAATCACGCCGCGCGTGCCCTTGCCGATTGGCGCGATCAGGTCGACCACGCGCATACTCACAGCGCCCGCCGCCTCCAGGTGAAAGCGCTCGGTCGGGTCGATGGCGACCAGATGCTCAAAGCGCGTGCGCGCCTTGAACTGCTCGGGCGAGAGGTCGCAGATGGCGGTGATGTCGCTCAGCGCCATGCCGTCCTTACTCGCCTGGATCGGGCCGACCACGCGTGCGCCCGTCACCAGGCCGTACTTCTGCACCAGTTTTTCCGCCACGCGCACGTCATCGCGGCCCGGGCGGAATGAATCCGCCGCGTCCAAAAGCACGCCTGCCCCGCCCCGCCCCTGACGGAAGACGCCGCTCACTTCATGGCTAATTGCCTCGGATCCTGTCATAAGATTTGTCTAGTCTGCGCCCTCCAGCTGATGCAACAACATGCAATAGGCGGTCTGCGCCTTTTCAAAGCTCGCCAGACGGAAGAACTCATTCGGCGAATGTACGTTCTCGTCGTTCAGCCCGAAGGCGAAGTTGACCGTATAGGCGTCGAGCGACTCCAGGAAGATGCTGCACACGGGGATGCTGCCGCCGCTGCGCACGTAGTACGGCTCCTTGCCGTACAGCTTCACATGCACGGCGCGCGCCGCCTCGTTGCCGGGGTGATCCAGCGGCATCATATAAGGCTGCGCCGTGCTGCCGCTGCGCTCGACCGTGACGCGCACGCCGGGCGGTGTCGCCGCGGCGATGTGTGTCTCCAGCAAATCCAGAATGTGCGCCGGGTCCTGATCCGCCACCAGGCGGCAGGTGATCTTAGCGTGCTCCTGGCTGGGAAGCACCGTCTTGACGCCCGCGCCCTGGAAGCCGCCCCAAATGCCGTTGACCTCCAGCGTCGGTCGCGCCCAGGCGCGCTCCAGCGTGGAATAGCCCGGCTCACCGAAGACCCCATCGGCGCCCACGCGCCCCTTGTACTCCTCCTCATCAAAGGGGATGCGGCTGATCTGCTCCTGCTCCGCCGCGGCCAGCGGGCGCACCTCATCATAGAAGCCGTCCACCAGGATTTTGCCCTCCGGGCTGCGCATCGAGTCCAGGATGCGCACCAGCGCGTGGATCGGGTTGGGGATCGAGCCGCCATACATGCCGGAATGCAGGTCCTTTTCCGCGCCCTCGACGTTGATCTGGAGCGCACACAGCCCCTTAAAGGCGACGCCCAGCCCCGGCTGATCCTCCGCCCACTGCCCGCCGTCGGCGCTGATCACCATGTCGCAGGCGAAGAGGTCTTTGTGCGCGGCCACAAACGGCGGCAGGTTTGGGCTGCCGATCTCCTCCTGCCCCTCGAAGAAATACTTCACATTGAGCGGCAGCTCGCCCTCGCTCTGCAACAGCGCCTCCGTCGCCAGGATCGGCACGAGCATGTTGCCCTTGTCGTCCGCCGCGCCGCGCGCATAGACGCGCCCCTCGCGCACCGTCGGCTCAAAGGGCGGGTTGGTCCACAACTCCAGCGGGTCGACCGGCTGCGTGTCGAAGTGCCCGTAGATCATCACCGTCGGCTTGCCCGGCGCGTGCAGCCACTCGCCATAGACCACGGGATGCCCGCCCGTTGGCAGCGTGCGCACGTTCTCGATGCCGGCCTGACGCATGCGCGCTGCCACCCACTCGCCCGCCTGCGCCACGTCGGCGGCGTGCTCCGGCAGGCTGGAAATGCTGGGAATGCGCAAAAAGTCCAGCATTTCCTCTTGGAAGCGTGGCTGGTTCTGGTCCAGATACTCTCTCCATGTGCTCATGGCTTTAGGCTCTCTTTCAAAGATAGATGGAGTTGATGCCGGCGGATCGTCAATCTTCCGGCAGGCTGACCCTCCTATGGAAGATCGTCCTACGGAAGATGCCGCGGGCGTGAATCGGCGAGTCGCAAATCGATTGAAGACCGGCGGATCAGTAGGACCCGTTCAAGCAGGAAGTTTGACGGCGCGCGTTGCCACAAAGAGGGGAATATACTCCGCCAGCGCGGAGCCTTCCCAAATATCCTCATACAGGCCGCAAATCGCCAAGCCCGCCTCTGCCTGCCCGCCGATCTGCTGCTCCAGGGTGTGGCCGAACTCCAGCGGCTGCAAGTCGTCGATGTAGGCCTGCCGCTCCTCTTCCGTCAGGTTGTGCAAGTCGGAGTAGGGCAGCTTATGGCGCACCTGCAAGACGCCGTCATCCAGCAGCGCCTGGTCGAAGATATAGTTGACGGGGCTGACGAAGCCCGCCAGCAAGGCGCCGCCCGGGCGCAGCACACGGCTCGCCTCGCGCCACACAGGCTGCACATCCGGCACGAACATGTTGGAACACGGATGCACAATC
>JBBSBO010000028.1:0-11266 GCA_038251215.1 Caldilineales bacterium | reverse complement strand
TGCGTGAGACGGATGTGATGCGCCGTCTGCGTGAGGAGACGTATCAGCTATCCTCGCGCGACCTTGCCTCCGCGCCGGAGCAGAGCCAGTTCATGGCGTTCCTGATGAAGATGCTCGGCGCCAAGCACGCGATTGAGGTGGGCGTTTACACTGGCTATACGACTCTGGCGCTGGCGCTGGCGTTGCCGGAGGATGGGACGCTGCTGGCATGTGACGTAAACAGTGAGTGGACGGCGCTGGCGCAGCGCTATTGGCGCGAGGCGGGACAGGCGGAGAAGATCGACCTGCGGCTGGCGCCCGCGCTGGAAACGCTGAACGCGCTGGCGGCGGATCAGAGTACGCACGGGCAATATGACTTCATGTACATCGACGCCGACAAACAGAATAACATCAACTACTATGAGTTGGGGCTGAAGTTGCTGCGCGTGGGCGGGCTGATTGTGATTGACAATATCTTCTTGGGCGGCTCGGTGCTCGATGAGGCGCAGCAAGGCGACGGCGTCGTGGCGATCCGCAAGATGAACAAGCAATTGCTCAACGACGCGCGGGTCGATCTGAGCCTGGTGCCGATCGGCGACGGCATGACCCTGGCGCGCAAGCGGTAAAAAGCAATTTACCACAGAGAATACGGAGGACACGGAGAAGAATAGTTTAGTTGCTCTGTGCGCCTCTGTGTCCTCTGTGGTGGACCTTGTTGGTTGTTTTCTTTGCGTCTTTGCGGTTGATTTTGCAGGTGTGAGATGGGTTTCACGATTGGATCGGGCGGCATCAATATGGGGCCGGGCGGCGCGCTGAGTCGCTTTGGCGAGGGGCGCGAGGGGCGCGCCTTTGACCGCCGCGTGACGGCGCGGCTGTTGGCCTATTTGCGCCCCTATTGGCGGCGAATGACCGCGGCTGTTTTGCTGATGTTTGTGTCGACGGGGCTGACGCTCGCCACGCCCTACCTGGTCAAGCTCGCTATCGACAACTACATTGCGGCCGGTGATGCGACTGGTTTGGCACGGATCGCCTTGCTGACCGCGGCGGCTTTCCTGGGGATTTATATCACAGCCGCGGGCCAGACCTATTTGCTGTCGTGGGTGGGCCAGAAGGTATTGGCGACCCTGCGCGGTGAGCTTTTTGAGCATCTTCAGGCGGTGGCGGTCGGCTACCATGACCGCCATATCATCGGCGTCACCGTGTCGCGTGTGATCAACGATGTGGACGTGATCAACGACTTGTTGTCGCAAGGCGTGGTGACCTTGCTGGGTGATACGCTGCTGCTGGCGGGCATCGTGGCGGTGATGGTGTCGATGAGCCCGCGCCTGGCGTTGTTGACCTTCTCGGTGCTGCCCCTGATGGCGTTGGCGACGTATCTCTTTGCCGGGCGAGCCAAGGCGGCTTTCCGCCAGACGCGTACCAGCGTGGCGGCGGTGGTGGGCAATCTGGCGGAGAACATCTCGGGCATGAGGGTGATCCAAGCGTTCGCCCAGGAGGATGCCAGCCAGGCCCGCTTTGACTCTGTGAATGTCGCCAACCGCAACGCGCAGGTCGACGCCATGTCGCTGTCGTTCATCTTTCTGCCGACCGTGGAATTCCTGAGCATGACGGCGACGGCGGTGGTGCTGCTGTTCGGCGGTATGGCTGTCGTCAACGGACAGGTGACCATCGGCGTGCTGGTGGCGTTTCTGGCCTACGTTTCGCGTTTCTTCGCGCCAATCCAGGATTTGAGCCAACTGTATACGACGATGCAATCCGCCATGGCGGGCGGCGAGCGCGTGATTGGTCTGCTGGACACCGCGGTGGAGGTCGCCGACCCGGCGCCCCCGTGCCAGATGCCGCCGATCGTGGGGCGTATCGAACTGGAGCGGGTTAGCTTCGAATATGAAGAGGGCGTGCCTATCCTGTCCGATGTTGACCTGGTGATCGAGGCGGGGCAGACGGTGGCGCTAGTGGGGCCGACAGGCGCGGGGAAGACGACGATTGCCGGCCTGATCGCGCGCTTCTATGACGTGACGGCGGGCGCGTTGCGCATTGACGGCGTCGATGTGCGTGCGGTCACGCAGCACTCGCTGCGCAGCCAGATGGGGCTAGTGCCGCAGGAGCCTTTTCTGTTCACCGGCACGGTGCGCGACAACATTCGCTTTGCGCAACCTAGCGTGTCGGATGAAGAGGTAGAGGAGGCGGCCCGCCATGCGAATGCGCATGAGTTCATCACGCTGCTGCCGGAAGGATATGACACGCAGGTGATGGAGGGCGGGGCTAACCTCTCATTGGGGCAGCGCCAATTGATTTGCATCGCCCGCGCGGTATTGGCGGAGCCGCGCATCCTGATCCTGGATGAGGCCACGGCCAGCGTGGACACCGTGACCGAGGTCTTGATTCAAGGCGCGCTGGACAGGCTGCTGGAGGGGCGGACTTCGGTGGTGATCGCGCACAGGCTGAGCACGATCCGTAACGCCGACTTGATTTGTGCGGTGGATGGCGGGCGCATTGTGCAGCGCGGGACCCATGAGGAATTGCTCGCGGCGGGCGGCCTCTATGCCGATCTATACGCTCGGCAATACCTCTAGACATACCGAATCATAGCGAGGCATGAAATGAGCGACAGGCAAGAGGTCCCACCCTATGTGATTGCGTTGGACATCGGCACATCGAATACGCGCGCGATTTTGTATGACGGCGGTGCGCGGGTGGTGATGGATTGCAGCGCGCAACGCCCGAACCGCTTCATTACAACGGCGGACGGCGGAGCGGTGTTTGAGGCGGACGACCTCTTGGCAGGCGTAGTCGAGGTGATCGACGAGGTGTTGGAGCGAGCAGGGGCGCGGGCTACGAACGGGCAGATCGGCGCAGTGGCGATGGACACGCTCGTGGGCAATGTGCTGGGCGTCGACGGCGACGGGCGCCCGATTAGCCCCGTCTATACCTATGCGGACACGCGCAACGCGGCGGATGCGCAAGCGCTGCGTCGCGAGTTGGGCGAGGCCGGGATGGTCGCAGCGCATGATCGCACGGGCTGCCTGATTCACACGTCATATTTGCCGGCGCGTTTTCGCTGGCTGGCGCGCACGGAGCCGGCATTGATGCAACAAGCCGCCCGCTGGGTTAGTATCGGCGAGTATGTACTCTTTCGGCTGCTGGGCGAGTGGAAGGCGAGCTATAGCGTAGCGTCGTGGAGCGGGCTGCTCAACCGGCGCGACCTGACATGGGATGACGGGTGGCTGGAGCTGTTGCCCGTGACGAGTGATAGGCTCTCGCCGCTGGGCGATCTGGATCGTCCGTTGTCGGGGTTGTGTTCGGAGTGGGCGCAGCGCTGGCCCGCGCTGGCGCAGGTTCCCTGGCTGCCCGCCATCGGCGACGGCGCGGCGGCAAATGTGGGCAGCGGCTGTGATGCGCCGGAGCGGGTCGCGTTGACGGTCGGCTCCACCGCGGCGATGCGCGTGGTGGTAGACCCCGACCTGGCGCGCGTGCCGTCCGGGCTGTGGCTCTACCGCGTGGATGCCCGGCGCGGTCTGCTGGGCGGGGCGACCACCGAGGGCGGCAATCTGTTCGGCTGGCTGCGCGAGACATTGGCGCTGCCGCAGCCCGAGCGCCTCGAGCGGATGTTGGCCGAAATGCCGGCGGACGGGCATGGGTTGACGGTGCTGCCTTTCATCGCGGGCGAACGCGCGCCGGGTTGGCGCGAGGATGCGCGCGCGGTGGTTCACGGTTTGAGCCTGCATACGCGATCAGAGGACATCGTACAGGCGAGCCTAGAGGCGATTGCCTACCGCTTTGCCATCATCTATGGGCGCATTGCGCCGAACTTGCCGCAAGGCGAACGCCGCATTGTCGCCAGCGGCGGCGGGCTGCTCAGCTCCCCGGCGTGGATGCAGATCTTCGCGGACGTGCTAGGCGAGCCGCTCCTGACGCTGGACGAGAAGGAAGCGACGAGCCGTGGGGCGGCGTTGTTGGCGCTGGAGCAGCTTGGGGCGATCGCTGCGCTGTCAGATTTGCCGCCGGTGACCGGACGCACGTTCGAGCCGGATGCGGTGCGGCACGCCGTTTATGTGGAGGCGCTGGCACGGCAGGTGGCGTTGTATGAGAAGCTGCTAGACTGAGCGCAAGCGGCTCAAAGACCGAACAGCATGTGGCGCGCGCCACATGCTGTTTTGTTCTATCAGAGCGCGAGGATGTTTATACGCCGGCGGGCAAGGATTTGTGCAGGTTACGCACTTCCAGCGCCAGAATGATGAGGATGACGCCGAAGGCAATGGCGTAGCCGGCGATCAGCCAGATCAGGGCTAGCGCGCCGGCGCCAGGGCGAATGAAGACGAAGATGCCAAACAGAAGGGAAAGCAGGCCGCCCAGAATGAGCCAGATTTCCCCTTCCATCTCCTTGCGCAGTTGAATGGCGGCATACACCTCAAACACGCCGGTGATGACGGCCCAGCCGCCGATCATGAAGAGGAGTACTAGGGCAGAGAGTTGGGGCGTTATCAGGACGATCAAGCCGAAGCCGATGCCTGCGAGTCCCTCGATGGCGGCCGCCCACCAGTGCCGGGCCTCCTTGCGGTGCGCAATGCCGGAGAAGAGCGTGGAGACGCCGTCGATGAGAAAGTAGATGCCGACGAATAATAGCAGCGTCTGGAGCGTGACGCCCGGCCAAAAGATAGCGAGCAATCCAAAGATGATGGCGGCGATCCCGCGGATGAGCAGTACCCACCATTTACCCGTGACGATGTTGAGCATGTGATCCCTCCTGATTGGTCTTGTCTTTCCGATTGTGCGACTCTTCGGCGCCGTTTCCTGCTGGTATTCTACCTCATTCGGAAGGATGCGGCAGAGCGCTGTGCGCGCCGCCACTACGAATACAGGCAATGGCGAGCTTCGTCGGCAAAGGCGGCAATAAGCTTTGGATCGGCATCAAAGAAATGATCGGAAGGGCTGAGGATGTAGCCGCCGTTGGGGCCGGCTTCCTCGAAGCAGCGACGCACCTCGGCGCGCGTGTCGGCTTCGCTGCAATCAATAAAGAAGTGAAACTGGTCGAAGCCGCCGATCATACAGACTTTGTCGCCGATGCGCGCCTTGGCTTCTGCTAGGCGCGTGTCGCCGCCCATGTCCGCCGGTGTGAATGTTTCCATCGCGTCGGGGTTCATGTCGGCGATGCGTTCGAGAAAAGGCATCATACCGCCACAGGTGTGATAGACGACGCGCTGGCCCATTTCTTGCGCCAAGGCGATGAGGGGGATGTCGTAGGGGGCGACGTAGGTGTCGAAGATTTTGGGCGAAATGACGGTGGCGGAGGCGTCGCCGCCGCCGCCTTCGAGCAGGTCGAAGCGCACGCCTTGGAGCGAGCGCAAGTAGGTTTCTTTGCGTCCGCTGACGGCGCGCATCACTTCGTGCACCCAGACGGGGTCGTCGAAGGTTTCGTAGATAAGCCGTTCGGTGCCGACGAGGCAGCAGCCGTCTTGCCAGCAGCCGGCTTGGCCGAAGATGTCGAAGGGGCAGAGCATACCGCGGACGAGGCCGCGCTCGCCATAATCGTCGGCGAGGCGGTTGATGGCGTCCGCATCGCAAATGGGATGCGGCACATACTCGGCAATCAAGTCGATGTCGCGCTTTTGCTTGACCAGGTGCTCGGCAACCCAGGACGTGAATTCGTTGGACTGGACGACCATCCTCAGGGCGCCTTTGGGCGTGTCAATCTGGTAGCGCACAGTGGCGAATTGGGGATCGGGCACATCTTCGACGGAGATGCGCCAGTTGTCGGAGACGACGCGTTGGCCGTGCAGGAAGCTGGGCGCGGCGTGTGAGGGGTCATAGTATTGGCCGCGCGACGGATCTGGGCGGTAGATGGTCGTCCACAGCCAGGAGTCCATGTCATAGAAGTCGAAGAATTCCTGATCCGTCGCCCCGTCCATGTAGGTATCGAGGAAGTACTGCATGACGTGATGGGTGGTGACGGGCAAGCGGTCGGGCACGCCGCGCGTCAAGGCGGTCAACATGCGTTGTCTGTGGGTCATACTCATGATGGGACTCCTTGTGGATGGGCCGATGCCCATTATCCTTTGACGGCGCCGGCGGTGAGGCCGGCGATGAATTGCCTTTGTACCAGCATGTAGCCGATGAAGGTGGGGACCAAGCCGATAGCGGCGGCGGCATAGATGTTGCCGTAGCGGCGAAAGAGTTGGGCGTCGGTTGTGAGGAAGTCGTATAGGCCGAGCTGATAGGTCTTGAGTTCGCTGGACGAGATAAAGGTAAGCGCCACAACGAACTCGTTCCAGGCGATGACGAAGGTGAGGATAGCAATGGCGGCCACGCCAGGCACGACCAAGGGGAGAATCACATGGCGGAAGGCCTGGAGAGTGCTGGCGCCGTCGATGAAGGCGGCTTCCTCAAGTTCGCGGGGAATGGCCTGGAAAAAGCTGTTCAACATCCAAATGGCTAAGGGCATGGCTCCGGCGGAGTAGACCACGATCAGCCCGCCAAGGGTGTTTGTCGCGCCCAGCTTGGAGAACATGAGATAGAGCGGGATGACATTAGTGAGTCCTGGGATCATCTGGGTGGCGAGCACAGCCAGCAGCAGGGCGCTGCGAAAGCGGAATTGGAAGCGGGCGAAGGCATAGGCGGCCATTGTGCCGAGGGTGGCGGTGAGCAAAGCGGCGGCAACGGCTACGATGGTGCTGTTGAGCAGCCAAGCCGGAAGATGGGTGGTGGTGAGAACGCTTAGGAAGTTCTGGAAATAGAGACTCGGCATCCAACTTGGCGGGTAGCGGAACATGCGGTCCACCGGCTTGAAGGCTGTTACGACAATCCACCACATCGGCAAGATCGCGATGACGGTTGCCGCAATGAGGATGGCGTGGGCGATTCCGCTTTGTAGGAGTGGACGAACGCGCATGGGGCCTCCCGGCAGGGCTATCTCGCCTCGGCACTGAAGCTGCGGCGGGCAAAGGTCGAAAGATAGACGATGGTGATAAGCAGGTTCAACAGGAACATGAGCACGGCGACGGCGGAGCCATAGCCCAGCCTGCCGGAAGTGAAGGCCTGGCGGTACATAAAGAGGCCGATAATCTCGGTGGCGTTGACGGGGCCGCCGCCGGTCATGGCGTATACGAGGTCAAAGACGTTGAAGGTGTAGATCGTAATAAGGACGATGTTGGCAGCCATGACAGGGGCGAGCAGGGGCAACGTGACGTAGCGAAGTACGCCCCAGCGGCCCGCGCCGTCGATGCGCGCCGCCTCGGAAAGCTCTTTGGGAATGTTTTGGAGGCCGGCCAGAAGCAACACCATCGAAAAGGGGTAGCCCTTCCAGATGTTGAGCACGATCACCGTGACCATGGCAAGGGCGGGTTTGGACAGCCATTGGACGCCGTGGAAACCCATGAGCTGGATGTAGTAGTTGATGACGCCGTAGGTATCGTTGAAGAACCATTTCCAGACAGTGACGGCCATGATATTGGAGAAGACCCAGGGCAGGAAAAGCAAGGCGCCGTATATGCCGCGGCCGCGCTGGACGCTGTTGAGCGCGATGGCTAGGCCTAGGCCAAAGAGGAACTGGAAGGTGACGACCGTGAACACGTAGGTGTAGGTGTTGCCCAGAACCTTGATGGCTGTGGAATCGGTGAAAAGCAAGCTGAAGTTGCGCAGACCTACCCAATTCCAGTCCATGCGGATGAGGGATGCGTCGGTCATGCTTAGGTATACGGCATAGAGGGCTGGGTAGACGACGAACAAGAGCATGAAGACGAGGGCGGGCAGCATGAACAGGGCCGCGATTCGTCCCTGGCGGAAGGGCGAAATGTACTTGCCGGATGCAGCCGCGGGAACGGGTCGGTTCCGGGCTTCCGCGCTTGAGCTTGGGGTCGCTGCCATATCAGGTTGGCCTCTTGGTGCGGGTGCGGTGACGAATGCGCATACGGTTCGGCTTCCGGCTCGAGGCGATCCTTCCGCGAAGCGATTCGCTTCGCGGAAGGATCGCCTACCAGAACTTGCACGGCGAATGTCCGACCGTTCAGGCAGATATTGGCGGCGGACGGCGCAGGGGTCGCGTCGTGCGCTGCGCTACTCGATGTAGCCCTTCTCCTTGGCGATGGTCAGGGTGCGTTCTTCGGCGGCTTGCAGGGCGTCGGCGGCCGATGCGCCGAGCAATGTCTCCTGGAAGGCCTGTGACCATTCGAGCGAAGCATCCGGGTAGATCTCCACGGCGGGCCGGGTTTTGGCGTTGGGCAATTCCGCCAAGATAATGCCGGGCCAGTCGGGTTCGGAGGCGAACTCGGAGGTTAGGAGATCAGGGTCATCCATCATGGATTTCAGTACCGGGATGTTGCCGCCCTCGAGGATCTCCTGCTTATATGCTTCTTTGTCACCGCCGGACATGATGTAGAGCAGGTCTGCGGTGGGGGCGACCTTGGCCTCATCGGGCGTGGTGAGGGCATATGACCAGCCGCCGGCGTTGACGCCGCCCTTGCCTGTGACGGGGTGGACCGGGTTGGGCGCTAGGCCTACCTTGCCTTCCAATTGGGGCGCCAGATTGTACATGCCGGATGAAAGCCAGGAGCCGTGCAGCATCATGGCTGCTTTGTCGGCGAAGAAAGCATCCTGTGTTTCCTGGTAGCCCATGTTGATGACTTCGGGCATCATCCACCCGCCCTGGTAGATTTTGGCGAACATGTCAAAGACGTCGATGCTCGTCTGGTTGTTGTAGGCGGGTATATTGTCGGGGGTGACGAAGACATCCTCTCCCTGCCAGTAGAAGCCGAGCAGCACTACGCTGGTAAGTTCGCTTCGGCCTGCGGGCATGGCTAGGCCGTAGCGGACGACGTTGCCGTTGGCGTCCTTGACCGTGAGTTTCTCGGCATAGTCAACCAGCTCGTTCCAGTTCTTGGGTGGACCATCGAGGCCGGCCTCTTCGAGAAGATCCTTGCGGTACCAGAGCATGGAGTTGAAGGCAGTGTTGGGGACGAGGGCATGTATCTCGCCCTTGTAGGATACTTTGAAGGCGTCGAAGTAGTCGTCCAGCAATTCAGCGGGGATCAAGTCGTCGAGCGGCCGGGTGCAGCCGAGGGCGGCAAACTCCGCTACCCAGAAGCCGTCCAGTTCGGTCAGGTCGGCCTGAGAGCCTTCACGGCACTGAAGCAGGTATTTGGTGCGACCTTCGGTGTCGCCGAGCAAGTCCTCGGCTACGAGCGTCACATCCGGGTTGCGTTCTTGCCAGGCCGGGAACATCATGCGGAATTGGACAGACTGCTGTCCAATAGCCGGGTTGATATCACCTTGGGTAAAGTCATTGGGATGGAGGACGGCCTTGATGGTCAGGTCTGCGCCCGCGGCTGGGGCGGGGGCAGCCGGCACGGCAGCGGCAGGTTCCTCAGCGGCGGCGGGGGGAGCGGGCGGCTGGGGTACCGTGGCGCAGCCTGTGGCAAGCCCAAAGACGATCAGCGCCGTCAACAGAAGAATCAAACGAGAAACTTTGTGTCCTGTAAACATGGCGGCTTCTCCTTATTTGATAAGGCGTTGCGATGTAGGGTTATGCGGATGGTCCTTATCGACGTGAGAGCGTGATGGTAGAGCGCGAATAGGGTGTCGCGATCACCTCCTCGGTTGGGCGGATATGAAAGAGTAACGGTTGCTGCTAAAACTAGAGATGGAGAACCAAATGACGGCGGGCAATAAGAAACAAACGCATTCGCGCCGCTGTAAACGCCGCAGGCGGTGCATATGAACCAAATTGCCGTTGCCATTCGTAGGCTCCCCGCTGGGGTCGGATATGACAACTACTGGATAAGGCTTGGGCCGGATAACGGACTCAGCGCTCTGAGAACAGAAAGAGGATGTCTAGACGACGGAGCAATAGTATTATGGCTAGTATACGGAGCAACCGCTTTCCTTGTCAAGAAGCGGTCGGTGAAATGAAAATGGCCCTCTGCTCTGCCGGTCCCGTCGTTCTGGGGCGCTGTTTGGGTGCGCAGTAGCGCCGCTGCTATACTGTGGCAGAGAGGATATGCGCAGGGCGCAGCGCGATCGGATCTAGTTTTTCGTTCTGGCTGCGGTACATGTTGCAGTTAGGTCCTCTTCCCTGTCCAAGCTCGACCACAAATCTAGCCAGAGGAGTTGATGATGGCAAGCTCCGCGACGCTCTATCTCCCTGAAGATCGCTATTTTGATCCGGACCCGGCGCAGAAGCAGATCGCGCTCGAGCTGTACCGGCAGGTGGCGGGCTTGCCCTTGATCTGCCCGCACGGGCATGTGGACCCGCAGGTCTTTGCCGACCCGGACTATTCGTTCGGCACGCCGACGGACCTCTTTATTATTCCCGACCACTATGTATTCCGCATGCTCTATTCGCAGGGGGTTGCGCTGGAGCGGCTGGGCATTTTGGCACGCGACGGCACGCCTGTGGAGCAGGATCACCGGCGTATTTGGCAGACCTTCGCCGACCATTATTATCTGTTCCGCGGCACGCCTACAGGCATGTGGATCAATGACGAGTTGATGGCGGTGTTCGGCATCGACCGGAAGCTGAACTCGCAGACCGCGCAGGCGATCTATGATGAGATTGCGGACAAGTTGGCGCAGCCGGACTATCGCCCGCGGCGGCTGTATGAACGCTTCAACATCGAGGTGTTGACGACCACTGACCCGGCGACATCGACGCTGGCGCAGCATCAGGCGATCCACGACTCGGGCTGGCGGGGGCGCATCCTGCCGACCTTCAGGCCGGACGCGGTGGTACACATCGACGCGCCGGGCTGGAGTGAGAACATCGACCGGCTGAGCGAGGTGTCCGGCATCGACGCGGGCGACTATGCAGGGTACATTCGCTCCCTGGAGCAGCGCCGCGAGGCGTTCAAGGCGATGGGCGCGACCGCCACCGATCACGGCCCGACCAGCCCGCACACCGCGCTCTTGACGCATGATGAGGCCGCGGCGATCTTCGCCCGTGCGCGTGGCGGCGAGGCCACGGAGCAGAACGCGGCGCGTTTCACCGCGCATATGTTGATGGAGATGGCGCGCATGAGCGCCGACGATGGGCTGGTGATGCAGCTACACCCCGGCGCCCTGCGCAATTATAACGCCGGCCTCTTTGCGCGTTTTGGCGCCGATATGGGGGCGGACATTCCGCTGGCGACGGAGTACACGCGCAATCTGCGCCCGCTGCTGAACCGCTTCGGCGACAATCCGAACTTCACGCTGATCCTGTTTACGGTAGACGAGACGACCTTTTCACGTGAGTTGGCGCCGCTGGCAGGCCACTATCCGGCGGTGAAGTTGGGGCCGCCGTGGTGGTTCTATGATAGTT
>JBBSBO010000027.1:0-11281 GCA_038251215.1 Caldilineales bacterium | reverse complement strand
TGGCCGCCGGCGGCGGCGGCGGCGGAGGAGGCGCCTCGATGGGGCGGCCCGTGGCGACGATCCTCATCGGCCCCAACGGCGCCCACATGGAGCCGATCGTCGACGTGACCAAGATCGCCATCGCCATGTTCACCACCATCGGCGCCATGTTCGTATCCTGGCGCGCCATACGCCGCGCCGCCCGTTAAGGCGCTAGGCAAGGCGTAGGATTCCGGTCTGAATTTAGACCGAAAAAGTACGCACCTTACTTGTACCCTTCATGCGTATTCATAGTACCTGCAAGCCGACGACCGCCATTGCAGGGCGCAGCGCTCACGACCCGCCTGAAGTCCGCGATCTACGCGACCGGCATCATCCGCCGCCGCAGACACAACAGCGGTCCCAGTGCAGCGCAGCCTCATCCACACGAACGGCCATCACAGCCGGGACTGAATACGCATGTAGCCTAGCAGAGAATGCCGCGCCGTAAGAATAGGCCGGGCCATTCCGATGCAGGCAAGAGGGAAGGTACAATATGGAGCTGCTGCTTTTTATGGCGCTGACGGGCATGGTTTCGGGGGTGATCAGCGGGGTCTATATGGGCGGCCCGGAGGGGCTGATCCTGGGCGGCAGCACCGGCCTGGTCAGCGGCGTGATCGTGTGGTCGTTGGCGGGCGTCGTGGGGCGCACGCTGCGCGAGCGGCGCTTGAACCGCTATTTCAATCAGGAATTTGAGCAGAGTTTTGAGCAGGACTTTCCGCCGAGCCGTGAGGATCACAGCTAGCGCGTGGCTCGCCGGCCCTACCGCCGTCGTCCGTTGTGACGCTGCGCCAAATCGCCTCTGCCGGACAGCACTCGATGCAATCTCTCTCCCTGCTCACGCACCCTGACCGCCTGGCGATCTGCTCGCTGCCGGCAGACGCGCCGCTGCCCGCCTGGGCGCTGACAGGCCGCTTCTTCTCCGTCACGCGCACGCCGCGAGAGTTGTCCGTCGTCTGCGGCGAGGCAGACGTACCGGCCTCCGTGCCCCATGCCGGCCCCTGGCTCGCCCTGGAAGTGGAAGGCGTGCTCGACTTCACCCTCACGGGCATCCTCGCCGGCCTCAGTACCCCCCTGGCGGAGGCCGGCATCAGCCTCTTCGCCCTCTCCACCTATCGCACCGACTATATTCTGGTCCCCGCGCAGAAATGCACGCGCGCGCAAGAAGTCTTGCGCCGCGCCGGTCACGCCGTCCGCTAGAGTGACCTATACATCGAAGCGCGGGATCTCCACCTCGGCCCCGCCTTGCATGGCGGATTGATGCGCGCAGAGGCCCGGCGCCGTCCAGTTGGCTGCGGTCACGCCGTCAATGGCGGGCTTGCGCCCCTCCACGATGCTGCGCACAAACTCGTGTACTAGATGCGGGTGCGAGCCATGATGGCCGCCGCCCTGCTCAAACGACAGATGCTTCTGTTCGTCACTATAGACAAAGCGCTGCGTATACTTGCCGATGGAGGGCGGCAGCCAAGCGGCCTGATCCGGCGGCGTCGGCGCCTCGACGCGCACGCTGCGCACCTGGTCCGGCACGACCGGACTCATCGAGAAGAGTGCAGGCGGCTCGTCCTCCATCTGCCACTCGTAACAGGCGTCCTCGCCATAGATCACGAAGCTCTCCATATAGGGGCGGGCGCAGTGGAAGAGCGAGCGCGTCACCTCCGCCGCCAGGTCGGGGACGTCGGTGCGGAAGATAGCCGTTTCCACGGGATAAGGGTTGCCATACTGCGCACGCAGCGTCGGGCGCATCACGCCCGAGCCGAAACAATGCACGGACGTGGCGCGCGCCCCGGCGATGGCAAGCAGCGGGCTGATGGCATGGGTGGCGTACCACATCGGCGGCAGCCCTGCCCAATATGCGGGCCAATGCTCCATGTCCTGGTAGTGCGCCCCGCGCAGGAATTGCAGCCGGCCAAAAGTCCCCTGCTCTTGCAGCGCTTTGGCATAGAGGAATTGGCGCGTGTAGACCGCCGTCTCCATCATCATATAGACCTTGCCGGATTCCCGCTCGGCCTGCAAGATCGTACGGATATCCTCCAAGCTAGTCGCCATGGGCACGGTTGAGGCGCAGTGCTTGCCGGACTGCAAGACGGCGATCGCCTGCCAGGCGTGGTCGGGGATGCCGGAGACGAGATGCACGGCGTCGAATTCGCCCGAGTCGATCACCTCGCACACGTCGCGGATGCGCCGCGCCACGCCGAAGCGCTCGCCCACAGCGCGCAGCCGCTCCTCGTTCTGATCGCAGATCGCCACGTGCGCGACATCAGGGTGATCCAGGTAAATGGGCACGAACTCCGCGCCAAAGCCCATGCCCACGACGGCGACGGAGAGTTTATTGTGTGATGTCATCTTGTCTGATGTCATATTGGCTCCCTGGGCAAATTTAAAATGGGACGGGGTGTATGTGACGCGTGCGCGCTGCACTCTATTCTATACCCCCCCGCGGCAAAACTGCACGCCGGCGCTGGCACACGCCAGGCGAATTTGGTATACTTACCCGCAGAGTGTCCTGTCCGGCCCGGACATTTGCAGGCCGCCGAGGTCCTTCTCCTGAGTTGATCCCCGCGCCGCGCGTCACATCACGCGCGCCATCCAATGCGCACCACACGAACGGTCAAACACCCATGCACAAGCCTAAGATTTGTGTTGTCGGCGCCTCCAACATCGACCTGGTCAGCTATGCCCCGCGCCTGCCCAAGCTGGGCGAGACCATCCCCGGCACGCGCTTCCAGATGGGCTTCGGCGGCAAAGGCGCCAATCAAGCCGTGATGGCCGCCAAACTCGGCGGCGACGTCGTGATGGTGACGAAAGTAGGCGAGGACATCTTCGGCGAAGACACGCGCAAGAACTTCGCGAGCTACGGCATCGACACGCGCTACGTTTACACGACGGGGGACTCGTACACCGGCGTAGCACCGATCTGGGTGGAGGAAAGCAGCGGCAACAATGCCATCATCGTCGCCATCGGCGCCAACGACCTGCTCAGCGCCGAGGATATCGAACAGGCGCGGCCCGCGCTGGAGGCGGCGCAAGTCGTGGTCTGCCAGTGGGAGTTGCCGCTGGACACCGTGCTGGCCGCGCTGCGCATCGCCCGCGCCGCCGGCGTGATGACCGTCTTCAACCCCGCCCCCGCCCGCGGCGAATTGCCGGACGAGGCGTGCGCCCTCAGCGACATCTTGTGCCCCAACGAGAGCGAAACCGAGCTGCTCACCGGCATGCCGGTCGCCACGCTGGAGGAGGCCGCTGCAGCCGGGCGCGTTTTCTTAACGCGCGGCGCAGGCCGCGTGATCCTCACCCTGGGCGAGCGCGGCAGCCTGCTCGTCACCTGCGACGAGACGACGCACGTCCCCGCGACGAAAGTCAAGGCGGTCGACACCACCGGCGCCGGCGACGCCTTCGTCGGCAGCCTCGCCTACTACCTGGCGGCGGGCGAGCCGATCACCGAGGCCATGGCGCGCGCCAACCGCATCGCGGCCATTAGCGTGCAGGCCCCCGGCACGCAAAGCAGCTTCCCGAGCGCCGCCGACCTAGAAACTTAACAGCAAACCGCAAAGGCGGTTTGTTTTACTTCCCGGGCTGCCACAACGGCTCGGCGACGCCCGCCGCGTGATTCTCGTAGCGTGCCATCACGAAGAGCGCGTCCGACAGGCGGTTGAGGTAGCGCAGCACATACGGCCCCGCGCCCTCTTCACGCGCCAAGGTCGTCACCTCGCGCTCGGCGCGGCGACAGACCGTGCGCGCCACGTGTAACTGCGCCGCCCCCGGCGATCCGCCCGGCAAGATGAAGTTCTGCAACGGGCCAACCACCTCGTTAAGTTCGTCGATGACCGTCTCCAGCCGGCTCACATGGCGTTCTTCAATCTGAGGCAAGGGATACTTCTGCTTGTCCTCCTCTAGAAAGCACAGATCCGACCCCACGTCGAACAATTCATTTTGGATCTCCGGCAAAATCTCGTCCAGCCGTGCGCACAGTCCCAGCGCCAGCGCTACGCCCAACTGCGAATTGAGTTCGTCCACCGTGCCATACACCTGTACGCGCAGCGCGTCTTTGGGCACGCGCTGCCCGCCGCCCAGCGCAGTCGTGCCGTCGTCGCCCGTGCGCGTGTAGATCTTCGTCAACCTCGGCATCGCTCACCTCGCCTTTCTGCTTGGCCTTGCTGCTAGGCAGCTTGCAGCGCATCTTCCACCGTCAGCCAGCCGCTGTCCGGGAACAACTTCGCCACCTGCGGCGCGAAGAGCGGCGATGCGCCCAGCACCTGCGCCGGCTCGCCCTGGGCGATGATCTCGCCTTGGCTCATCAACACCACGCGGTCGGCGATCTCGGCGGCAAGCTCCACGTCGTGCGTCACCACGACGATCGCCATGCCCGCCGCACGCCAGCCCTTGAGCAGATCCGCCAACTGGTGCTTGGCCGCGTAGTCCAGCCCGCGCGTCGGCTCGTCGAGCAGCAGGGCGCGCGGCTGCGTCACCGTGACGGCGGCGAGCGCAGCGCGCTGGCGCTCGCCCGCGCTGAGGTCGCGCGGGTAGCTTGTCGCATGGCGCGCCATGCCCAGCGTGTCGAGCAGATCCGTGGCGTACTCGGGCAGCGGCTCGCCGCGGCGCTTCGCCATCAGGCCGTGATTTTGTAGCGTGATCGCCAGTTCTTCGTGTACCGTTTCGGCAAAGAGCAGCGAGTTGGGGTCCTGCGGCAAATAGGCCAGCTCGCGGCAGATATCCGCCACCTCGCGCCCGGCAATCGAGCGCCCGCCCACGCGCACCTCGCCCTGCGCGGGCCGCACCAGCCCCACCAGGCACTTGAGCAGCGTCGTCTTGCCGGAGCCGTTGCGCCCCATCAGCGCCACGATCTCCTGCGGATGCACCTCCAGGCTTACGCCGTGCAGCACTTCCTCACCGCCATAGGCGGCATGGAGGTTGTGCGCCGCCACAAAAGGCGCGCCCTCGTTCGGCGTCACGGCGGACGGTCGCCCGCTCCCCATCTTCCCATTGCCCCCCTGCCCATTTTTCCCCTGTCGCCGGCTGAAGCGCAGCCCCTCCTTGATCGTCAGCGGCAGCGGCTGCCAGCCCAGCGCCTTGCCCAGCCGCACGAGCGGCGGCGCCAGGTCGATCTGCGCCAGCACAGCGCGCGGCTCGTCGAGCAGCGGCGCGCTGCCGTCGGCGGGCAAATAGAGGATCTGGTCCACATACGGCAGCACCCGCTCCAGGCGATGCTCCGCCACCAGGATCGTCAGCCCCAGGTCCATGTTCAGGCGCACCAGCGCGGTCAACACATCTTCGGCGGACTTGGGGTCCAGCTGCGAGGTCGGCTCGTCCAGCACCAAAATGCGCGGGCGCAGCGCCAGCACGGCGGCGATGGCGACGCGCTGCCGCTCGCCGCCCGACAGCGTGCTGAGGGGCCGGTCGCGCAGCGGCGTCAGGTCGAGCAGATCCAGCGTCTCCTCCACGCGCACGCGCATTTCATCGGGCGCGATGGCGGCGTTCTCCAGGGCAAAGGCGATCTCGTCCTCCACGCGGTCCATCACGAACTGCGCTTCGGGGTCCTGGAAGACAAAGCCCACATGCCGGCTCATCACCTGCGGCGTAGCTTGCACGGGGTTGAACTCGCCCACGCGGATGTTGCCCGCCAGCACGCCGCCGCTGAAGTGCGGCGCCAGCCCGTTGATGCAGCGCAGCAAGGTGGACTTGCCGGCGCCGGACGGGCCGATCACCAGGATCAGCTCGCCCTCCGGCAGCTCCAGGCTGATGTCGGACAGCGCCGGGCGCGCCGCGTTGGGATAGGTAAAAGAGACATGCTCAAATTGAATCATTGATCCGCCTTGCTCGATCTGTTGCCAAATGTGTTATGCCTCATGCCTCACGCTTCATGCGTCACGCGTGATCAGCGCCTGGCGCAGCAGTAACAGGGCGGGAGCCAACAGTCCCCACGTGCTCACGCCGATCCAGAGCGAAAAGCCCGGCAGCGTCAGGCGGGGATACGGGTAGAAAAAGAGTGAACTGCGCTCCAGCCCCGGCAGCGGCAGCAGAAAGAACGCCGCCGTCCACGCCGCGCCCGCGGCCACTAGCCACTCCTGCGCTCGCCACGGCGCAGGCCGATAGACCGTCTGCGGATGGCGCCGGCCCGCGACCCACACCGCGCCCGCCACGGCCACGATCAGCCCTAGTGTACCGGCGCCCCACACCAGGCGCAGTAACAACCCTCCCGCGGCCAGCGCCAGCCCGGCGACCAGCCCCGCCTGCGTCCAGCCGTCATGTCCCGGCGTAGACGTGCCGGCAAAGCCGCGTGCGGTCATCGCCTCCGCCAGTTGCAGCGCCCGCTCGATGCCGCCGGTGAGCAGCGGCAAGGCCAGCGGCAGCCAGCTGCGCAGCCCTTGCACGCGTCGCCCGCGCACCGCCTGCGCCTCGCGAATCTGCCGATACTGGCGCAGCGTAGTCGGCACAAAGGCCACGGCAATCGAGATCACGATAGCGACGGCATAATACGCGCGCGGGGCCAATCGCACCATCTCGCGGATGGGCATCACCTGGTTGACGAGCAGAAAGGCCGCGTACAGCCCCGTCAACACCAGCCCATTCAGCGCGCCGTACACCAGCGCCTCCAGCGTGATCGCCCCGCCGATCAAGGGCCAGCTCTCCGGCAGGCGCAGCAGCACGATGTCGCCGATATGCACCATCAGCCCGTTGAAGATCGCCGAGACAACCACCACAAAGAGGCCAAAGCGCAGCGGCGAAAGCGGCACGGCCCGCTCCGCGTCCATCAGGCCGGGCACGGCCTTCGCCGCCTGCCACACCACCGCCACCCACGCCAGGACAAGCGCCAGATAGATCGGATTGCGCGTCACCGCCAGCGCGCTCGCCGCGGCGAGCAGCCATAGCGCCCAGGCCCCCGCGTGGAGCGTCCCGCGCCGAGCGGGCGTCGACGGCGTAGCAGCCCTCACGCGCTGCGTCCCGCGGCGATAGCCGGCGCAGATGCCGCCCCAGGCGCAGCATGAGCAGGCGCGGGCGTGTATTCAAACGTAAAGCGATCGCGGAAGCGGCGCAGGATGCGCAGCATGGGCAGGCCCATCACCCCGATCAGCGCCACATTGCCCGCGGCGCGCATGGCGTCCCACGCCAGCGACGAGATGACGTAGAAGACGGCATAGCGGCGCAGCCCCTCCAGCGCCGACATGCCCGGCTCCCAATACTGGCCCGCCGGCCCGGAGACAAAGGGCCAGAACCAGATGTTAATCACCACGCCGAAGATCAGCCCCCACAGCCCGCCATATGCCGCCAGCACGACCACCTCGCCCGCCTTGCCCTCGGCGCGCAGACCACGCACCAGCGGACGGCAGAGCGGCGCAGCCATGCCCGTCCAGCCCGCCGTGAACATCTGATAGGGCAGCCACGGCCCCATGCCGCCGGTGAGGATACTGGAGACAAAGAGCGTCAGCGCGCCGAGCAGAAAGCCGAAGCGTGCGCCAAACACATATCCGCCCAGCACGATCAGCAGGAAGATCGGGCTAAAGCCGCCCGGCCCCGGGATGGCGGCCTCCACAAAGCGTAGCGTAGCGTTCATCGCCACCAGGATGCCGAGCAGCGCCACCACCTTGGCGCTCATGCCCTGCCCCTGCACCTCCAGCAACAGCACGGCAAAACACAGCCCCACCAGCACACTGACCATAAAGGGTGCGTCCGCCGCATGCGCCATGCCGGAGCCGCTCGCCTGGGCCGCGGCGGGCAGCCAGAACGGGTACAGAAAGGCCGCCACGCCTAGCAGCGTGGTCAGCGCGTAGATGACGAGGCTGAGGGATCGCTGTCTCATCGCCGCCGCCAGATCGACCATATTACGAACCAGATGCCGCCAAAAAGCAGCGGCAAACCGAACACCAGAGCGATGCCGCTCGTCAGAAACAGGCGCGTGCGACCCTCGTCGACCGTGTCGGGCTGCGCGCCGCCGGCGCTCGCCGGGATTGCCGCGCCCGGTTCGAGCAGCACGACCGCGGGCTGCGGCTGGGGCGTCGCCAACGGGCTGAGCGCCGCCGCGTCCGAAGTCACGACGACGGTGATCACGGGCGGCGCGACCTCCGCCACAGGCGGCAGCGGCGTGATGCTGGGCAAGGGCGTCTCCGTGGGCGGCGGCGGCGGCGTCCACGTCTCGGTCGGCGTCTCGGTAGGCATCTCAGCCAGCATGACGGTGGGCGCTTCGATGACCGCGCCGGGCTGCGCGGCCTCCGCGGGCGCAGCCGTAGGCGCGGAGAAGACCGCCGCCACGTCCACCGTGACGGCAGCTTCGTTGGCCCCCGCTACGCTGGCGGTGAAGAGCGTGTACGTCGTCTGTTGCTGCGGCGTCATCACCTTGCTGCCCTGCGCGGGGAGTGACTCCTCGGCCCCCGGGTAACGCAGCAGCACCGTGGCGGCCCCCGCCACATCCCAACTTAGCGTGACGCTCTCGCCGAAGGCGATCTGCGTGCGGTCGGCGTCGAAGCGCAAGATGCTCGGCGTGGCGATGGGCGTTGGCGTCTCTGTGGGCGTGGGGCCGGGCATAGGCGTCCACGTGACGGTGGGCGTGGGCGTCGCCGTGCTGTCGGCGGATTGGCGCGTCGCCGTGGCGGTCGGTGTAGCGGAGGGCGTAGGCGTGTTCTGCCCCGCAGGCACGGGGGTGGCTGTCGCCGTGAGGGTGGGCGTCGGCGTCGGATTGCAGATCTGATCGAAGGTGTACAGCGGCGGCTTGCTGTCGGCGCTCTGGTTGAGCTGCCCTGCGCTCCATGACCAGCCGTCCACGCTGCCGTTTTGCACCGTGGTCGTGCTGGAACCCGTGCCCGAATAGATCCAGTCGCCGCCGCTCTGCTGCCAGTAGGACCAGTAGAGGCAGGTGGCGGACTCGCACTGACAGAAGCACGACTGCTGCGGGTAGGAGCAACCCATCCCGGCATTGCCGCCGATACGGCAGACCGCTTCACCCTTGCCGGGGAAGACCTGAATGCTCAAGTCAAAGCTGGACAGGTCCAGCAGTCTGTAGCCGCTGATCGACGCCTCCGTAAAGGAGACGCACTGCGCCTCCACGCGGCCGCCGCCGTAGTTCACCACGATCCCCGCCCGGTTCGGCGTCTGCGCCGACACCTGCGGCGTGGGCGCGAGGACGAGCAAGATCAGTGCCCACAATACCGCGGACGCGCCGACCATCCAGGGAGCGCGCAGCTTCCTGGATGGTGTTCTCGGCGCG
Source organism: Caldilineales bacterium (assembly GCA_038251215.1). GTDB lineage: Bacteria > Chloroflexota > Anaerolineae > Caldilineales > Caldilineaceae > JASGTU01. Next base: position 2,070 of record JBBSBO010000027.1, on the reverse strand, counting down.
AATCGCACAGGACGCATCACTTATTCCGTTGCTCCGCTCGAGCAGGTGTAGGGCAAATAGGCGGACTCGACTGCGCACGCATCTAACGAGCGCACCTGCATCGGGTACGAGCTGCCCAGCAGCGCCACGACGGCCTGCTCGGTGGAAAAGATGCCGCTGCCCTTCTGGAATTCAAACGAGCCGTTGGGCAATTGGTTGCCCAGGATAAAGTCGATGGGACCGGCGCCCTTGGGCGCCCACTTGGCCGACTTCACGTCCTCGCCCGCGGCCAACAGCGCCTGCACCACCCACGCCGTCGAGTTCGTGTCGCTGCTTTTGTCGAAGGTCGATTGCGGCATGTATGGAAAGCCGCCGTCGTCGTTCTGCGCGTCCTGCAGATAGGCCAAGCCGCTCACGACTTCCGTCGCCGAGACGGGCACGCCCGCCGCCAGCAGCGCTTGCAGCGCGATCGCCGTCGAGTTGGTGTCCGTGCCCCACGTGGGCGACCACTCCCAGCCGCCGTTCGGCTGGATCAGCGAGCGCAGCAGGTTCACGTTGCCCGCTTCCACCGGCTCGGACAGCGCCACGCTGCCCAGGATGGCCCACGACAGGAAGCCGGGCTGGTCGCTCATAGCGCCGAGCGTAGGACTATAGAAGCTGGAGGGGTAGGGCATGCCCGGCGGCAGACAGCCGTCCGCTCCGGTGAGCGCCACGCCAGCCTTGCCTGCGGAACTCACATTTTTCCAGGTGTAGCCCCCCGCGGCGAAAGTCACGAAATCCATCAGCGACGGCGCACCCGGCGCGGCGCGCCAATCGCTCGCGGCGATGCGGTTGGCCCCGGCGACAAGCATCGCGTCCAGGCTGACGGGCACGGAGCCGCCGTAGCTGCCGTCGGTGATCGACTGGCCCGCCTGCACTACCGCCAGGCCTGCCAGCGCAGCCTCGGCCTGAGCGGGTGAGGCCCAGGGCACGCTCTCAAATTCGCCCCAACGCCAGCCCTCTACCGCGCCAGTTTGGCTGATGACCGACGCCGCCGCACCTACGCCAGACGGCTGCCAGGCGCTGCTGTCCGACTGCGAGTAGCTCCAGAACGTATTGCCGCCACAGAAGCAGTCGTCCACCGGACAGCCAACGCCTTCGATGCTACACACGGCCGCGCCCCAACTGAAAGTCTGTTTTTTTACGTCCAGGCCGGTAAGCTCCAGCGCGGTCACGCCGGAAATCTCGCCCGTAAAGGTGATCGCGCGTGCGATCACGTCCGTCCCCTCAAGTTGCACGACGACCTGCGCGTCTTTCGGCGCATCCGCCGCAGCCGCCACCGATGCCATCGCCGACAGCGTACTCAGCGCCAAGCCCACGCCGATCAGCGTTATGAAAAGCGAAACCCGCCATTTTCTGCGACTCGTATTACTCACCCGATTCATAGCCAAAAAACCTTTCTGCCCGCGATGACGGCTTGCGCCGCCTGGTATGAAGTACTCCAAGGGGGCAGGGCAAATGCACGGTTGCCGCCGGCAAGAACGCACACGCCGTCAGCGTGCAGGCTGCCGAAGCTGGGCGTCTCGGATGGGGACAGTGACAGGATGATATCCGGCGCCTCGCTTCGGGCCGGTTTGTTCCACGAAAAAGCCTGCCGGGTAGGCAGGCTCAGAAGTTGCTTTCGCGAACGCCTGGCCCCTTTTCCACGAAGGTGGTTTCAAGCAGCCGTGAAGGCGGGTGTTCGGACTTGGCGGGTTGCCGCCTTACCGTTGCGGGACAGTGTCGGACTTGTCCGTACAGGACTCACCGAGCTTCCCCCATTGTGCGCTGCGCATCCGGGCGTCTAGCGCACCCCCACGGGACGAACTTTTCTATTGTGACGCCAGTATAGCAGCAAGCGCCCTCCCCGGCAAACCCATAATAGAACGCGGATTTTGCGGATCGAACGGATTTTCGCGGATTAATCCGTGTTGATCCGCCTAATCCGCGTTATCCGCGTTCTATTCATCCGAGCGCGTTGCCGCGCATTTCCATGGGCAGGAGGAACACGGCGGTTGCCGCGGCCGCCAGCCCCAGCAGGATCAGCAGCCAGGGCAGCAATTCGAGGAAGGC
>JBBSBO010000026.1:0-11292 GCA_038251215.1 Caldilineales bacterium | reverse complement strand
CCGCTCGCGCAGGCCGTCGAGGCCTTCGGTGATCAGTTCGCCCGGATGGCCCGCCAGCGGCTTAGCGCCCTTGTCGACTTTGATGCCGGGGATGACGCCGGCGTCGGCGAGCACCTGGGGCAGCGGTCTGCCGTCGGCGGCCTTCTGGCGCATGGTCTCATCATACATAATCACGCCGCTGACGTACTGCTCGACGTTGGGCGTGGTGAAGAGCAACTCGCGGTAGCTGCGCCGCGCGTCTTCGGTGGAGGGCAGATTGATCGAATCGAAACGCTTCTTGATGGTGCCGGTGCTTTCGTCGGCTGTCAGGATGCCTTTGCCCGGCGAGACGATGTACTGGGCTGTGGCTTGTAGGGCTGAAATATCCACTTGACCGCTCCTTCCGCTTTACGCTGTAGAGATTAACGAAGGTAAGATTAACGAGAGTGTATGGTTGAACGAGAGTGATGATAGGGACGTTAGTGACGTTGTAACGGCAGAGACAATGCGAGGGGAGTCGTCGGGAATCCGCTGGCGCATCCGCTCCTGCGTCGCATCTAGTATACCACGCGTTACGGCTTCTTGGGCAGGCGCTGGCGCACGACCTCGTAGGCGAGGATGGCGGCGGACGCAGAGAGGTTGAGGCTGTCGACGCGCCCATGCATGGGGATGCGCACGATGTCGTCGGCCGCGTCGAACCAGGCCGCGCTGAGTCCGTCGGCTTCGCTGCCCAGCACGAGCGCGGTCGGCCCGGTGAAGTCGATGTCGGCGTAGAGCGTGCGCGCGTCGGGGCCGGCGGCGACGATGCGAGTGTGGTTTTTGCGCAGCCAGGCGATGGCTTGAGCCGAGTCCGCTTGCACCGCAGGAATGGAAAAGAGCGCTCCCAGGCTGGCGCGCACGACGTTAGGGTTGTGAATATCGGTGCCGTCGCAGGCGATCACGGCATCGACGCCGGCGGCGTCGGCGGTGCGCAGGATGGCGCCGAGGTTGCCCGGCTTCTCCGCTCCTTCCACCACGATTAGGAATGGGACGCCCCGGAAAACGAGCGAGTCTAGACTGCGGTCGAGCGAGGGAATGACGAGCACGATGCCGCCGTTGTCGCCGCGCACGGCAAGCTTGGCGTAGACTTCGGGCGTCACCTCAAAGAGTTGTGTGCGGCGCTCTGCGTCGAGACGATTTAGCTCCGTTGTTACGGTTTGCGCTTCAGCTTCGGTCGCCAGTTGCGGGCAGATGAAGGCTTGGTCGGGGACGATGCCCGTCTTGAGGGCGAGGGCGGCTTCGCGCACGCCTTCGACTACGGTCTGGCGGCGCTCGTCGCGCCGCCCGCGCTTGCCGAGTCGCACGACATCCTTGACACGGGGATTTTGCAGGCTGGTGATGGGGAGCGGCGACATGGCGCGCTACGCCGCGGCGCTCCAACGGGCATAGGTTCCGCTGGGCAGAGGACGGCCCTGTTTGTCCGCCACGGTCATTTCGCCAAACTCGGCGCGCCCGCCGAGTTTGCGCGTGACGAGCTGCAACTGGTTGTGCAACACCAACGGCGTGAAGCCCGGCGTGTGGCAGCTGTAGAGCACGAAGAGCGCATCTTTGGCGAGAAGTTGGCGACAGCCGTCCAGCAGGTCGAGCAGCTGGTTCTCAATTTTGAAGACTTCGCCTTTTGGCCCGCGGCCAAAGGAAGGCGGGTCGAGGATAATGCCCTCGTATTTGTTGCCGCGGCGAATCTCGCGGTTGACGAACTTGGGCACGTCATCCACCAGCCAGCGGATGGGGCGGTCGTCGAGGTGACACAACTCGGCGTTTTTGCGCGCCCAGTCGACGATGCCCTTGGCCGCGTCGACATGCACCACGTGGGCGCCGGCTTGGCTGGCGGCGAGGGTGCTGCCGCCCGTGTAGGCAAAGAGGTTGAGCACGTGAATATTGTGGTTGCTCTGACTCATGCGATGGCGGATCTGCGTACGCAGCCAATCCCAACTCGCGCCTTGTTCCGGGAAGAGGCCCAAATGGCCGAAATTGGTGAGCTTGATGCGCATGGACATGTCGCCGAAGAGTACATCGAACTCACGCTTGACGCGCCGGTTGAATTGCCAAGTTCCGCTGCCGGTGTCGTCGCGTTCATAGACGGCGTCGACATCGTTCCACTCCTGCGCGGGCAGGGCGGCGGGCCAGATCGCCTGGGGCGCGGGCCGCACGATCTTGTAGGGGCCGAGTTGCTCCAGCCGGCTGGATGCGCCGGAGTCGAGCAGCTGATAGTCGCCGGAAGATGGAGTCACGGCGGTGACAGGCGTGGGCGAGGCAGTTTTCTCAGTCATGGCTTGAGTGTAGCATAGTCGTCGCAGGGGTGAAAGATCGGGGAGCAGGGAGTGGGGCGGACGACTTACCCTCACTCCCTGCTCCCCTTGCTGCTACGGGGCGACGCTCATCGCCTGGCTGGTGATGCGCCCTTCTTCGATCAAGAAGGCGACGCCGCCCGTGCGCAAGGGGCGATCATCGTCCTCAATGTCAAAGAGCGTTTGGCCGTCGATGCTGCCTTGCAGGCGGTTGCCTGTCACCCGCAGCTTGAATTCTTTGGTGGCGCCGAACGACCAGGGGTAGGCAGTCTCCGCCAGGACAGTATCGCCGTCCAGCGCTTTGATCAGGCGAGCCATGCCGTCGCGGCAGAGGACCAGCGCGTAGTAGCGGCGCATGCCTTGCACGCGTGCGGCGATGCCTGCGCACTTGGCGAGATGGATATTGATGGCGGAGGCGGCCTCGTAGTCGCTCCAGCCGGGGCCGCCCTGGATCAGCAGGCCGACGCCTTCATTTTGCGCCAGGCGGAAAGGCTCGGGCCAGCGCAAGTCGAATTGATCGACGCCGTTGATCCAGGCGCGGCGCCACATGCGGTTGGTGGTGGAGAACCTGGAAGCGGGCGAGTCGCCGGGCGTGCGCGTCAAGGTGACGTGCGGCGTCCCGTCCCAGGTGAGGTAGTCGAGGTAGGCGGTTCCATTGGCGCGAATGTCGCTGTGCAGCTCGATGCCGACCTGCGCAATGGGTGCGCCGGCGGTGTCCGGCAGCGTCCAGGCGAGCGTGCAGCGTTCGCCTGGGGCCAGGTCAACGACATCGCCGCGCAGGACGGCAAGATGGTCGTCCGGGTCCTGAAAGGCGCTGACGAAGAGGTTGACCTGCACGGGGGCCGCGTTGGCGAGGTCAGCCTCGACCTCGGCGTGGACGGTTTGCCCCGGATAGAGCGCGGGCGAGGCGTGCAACTCATAGCCGCGACGCGCGAAGTATTCGGCCACAGCCAGCGACGGGATAAAGGTGGGCGAACCGACACGAGCCGTGCGGCCTGTGGCGATGTCCCGGTAGCGGATAGCCAGGCTGCGGCTGCCGCGCGTGCTGTGCCCTGCGACATTTTCGAGCGTGGCGCTGCCGGCGGAGTCGACGGCGGGGTCAACGAGGAAGCCCTGCACCGAGCCGGGCAGCTCGAAGTGGAAGCGCGCTCCTTGCTTGGGCGCGAGCGGCTCCTCGCCCGCCAGGGCGCGGCCGACGTTGACGATGTGCAGGCTTTCGGTGACGGCATCGGTGATGGCGCGCGAGTCTTCGGCGGTGGCAAGGTAAAGCCGGTCCGCCACGGGGCCGCGGAAGTCCGGGCCTGAGTCGAAGGCGGCGAGCCCCTGCTTGATGCCGAGCAGACAGCCGACATTGCCGGAGTTGCAGTCGGTGTCCCAGCCGGAGGTGTTGACGATCATGAGGGACTTCTGGAAGTCGTCGTCGCCGTGCAGCAGGGCGTGGATGATCAGCGCGTGGTTGGGCACCATGTGACAGTTGCCGCCATATTTGTCATAGCCGTAACGCGCCGCGATCTGCTCGCGTGTGGCGCGCCAGTCCTGGGGATGGGCGGCGTGCCATTCGCGAATCTCGTTGATCATGCGGTAGATGATCGAGTCGTGCGGGATGACGGAGAGGCCGGTGTCGAGCAGCTTATTGAGGTCCGACTCGACGAAAGCCTGCGCTTCCATGGCGGCGAGGACTTGCGCGCCGTAGATGGCTTCGCCGTCGTGGCTGACGCTGCCGGCCTTGCGCGCGAAGTCGGCGGCGAGCTGCGGGTCGCCCGGCGCGACCATGGCCCAGCCGTCAATGAAGATCTGCGACCCGATCTGCTCGGCGACGACTTTGCCATTGAGAGCAATCGAGCCGCTTTCGGGCGCTTTGTAGCCGTGCTTGAGGCGCATGTAGGCGGTATGCTCGGTGGAGTTGCCCAGGCCGCCCCACCACAACACAGTGCGCCGCTCGATCAGGTAGTTGAGCCAGGTTTGGCCGATCTGCTCGGCGCTGAGGGCGCGGCTGTTGCCGTAGTCGGGCAGGGCGCGCAGGAAGCTGAACGTGCCGGAGATGTCGTCGTCGGTGACGATCAGGGGCACGTCGAGGCGCTCGTGAACGTAGTACCAGATCTCGCCCAACTCTTGCATGATGCGTTCGTAGGTCCAGCCCTCGAAGGGGCGTCCGAGGTAGACGCCGATGATTTTACCGAGGACGCCGGCATAGACGCGTTCTGTGTAATTTTGAGGAATCGACATGGGTGCGCACCTGTTTCTGTGGACTCGATTGAAGTCGGTTTGGCGAAAGGGCGGCGGGCAATTAGCCTTTTAGCCCGCCCTGGGTAAGGCCGGCGATGAAGCGCCGTTGCAGGCTGAGGAAGACGATCAGAATGGGCGCGATCATCATGATGGCGGCGGCGCTGGTGAGCGACCAGTCGCGGCTGAAGCGGCTGGTGAAGTTGTAGTAGCTGGTGACCACCGTGAAGAGATTTTGTTGCGTTAGGAAGACGGTGGCAAGGAGGAATTCATTCCACACGCCCAGGGCTACGACCAAGCCCACCGTGAGGAAGGCGGGCCACGAGAGCGGCAGGATGATGATGGTGAAGACCTGCCACTCGTTGGCGCCGTCGACGCGGGCTGCGTCTTCAAAGTCGGGTGGGATGCCGACCAGGTAGGAGCGCAGCAGGAAGATGGCAAAGGGCGAATGGACGGCAACGTAGATGATGATCAAGCCCAATAGATTGTTGACGAGGCCCAGTTGTCGCCAGAGGAAGAAGAGCGGCACGAGAAATAGCTGCACGGGCAGGCTGGAGCCGACCAACAGATAGAGCATGAGGACGCTGCCGCCCGGCAGTTTGAGCCGCGCCAGGGCATAGGCCGCCATGCCGCCCAGCAGCAACACACTGGAGACCGTTCCCAAGACCAGGATCAGGCTATTGCGCGTAGTGGTGGAGAAATTACCGACCTCCCAGGCTTTAGGAAAGTTCTCCCAATGAAAAGTAGTCGGCGGGCCGAGCGGGTTGCGCCCGATGTCCGCCGCTTCTTTCAAGGAGTTGAAGCCGAGGATGACGATGGGGCCAAGCGCAAAGGCGACGAGCAGGATGAGCAGGATGTAGTTGGGGGCGAGGCTGATGTCGCGCCCGCGGCCGAAGAACTTCTTCATATTTCCCACCCGCGTCGTCTGAGATAGAGGAAGAGGGCAATGACCAAGCCGGCAAAGAAACTCATGCTCAGCCCGATGGCGGAGGCATAGCCTGCTTCAAAGCGCATGAAGGCTTGTTTGTAGACCAATGTCCCCATGACTTCCGACGCGCCCGCCGGCCCGCCTTGAGTTAAGATCCAGACGTAGTCGAAAACCAGGAACGACCAGATGGCGACCATCAGCAGCATGAAGACAATGGTGGGGCGGATGCCGGGCACGGTGATGTAGCGGAACTCCTGCCAGCGGCTGGCGCCGTCGATGCGCGCCGCCTCGTAGAGTTCAGGCGGGATGTTTTGCATCGCCGCCAGGAAGAGCACCATCAGAAAGCCCCAGAAGTGCCAGTTGTCGACAAAGGCAATCGAAACGAGCGCAGTGTGCGGTTGGCCCAAGAAAGCCTTGTCCAGACCGGGGACGCCCCATTTTGCCAGTTGCGCGCCAATGCCGAGCGTCGGGCTCATCAGATTGCGCCAAATGCTGGCGGTGATGACGGCGGGAAGCACATAGGGCACGAAGAGCGATGTCCGAAAGAACATGCTGCCGCGCTGGATTCTGGCTAAAACGCTGGCGGCGAAAAGCGAGAAGGCGAAGGGCACGGTCAGGAAGAAGGTAAGCCACCCAAGATTATTGAGGAAGGCCCGCCGGTAGTCCATGTCGTCGAAAATCAAGTGGCGGAAGTTCTCCAGCCCGATGAAATCGGCGGGGCCGATGCCGGACCAATCGGTGAGCGAGTAGTAGAACGCGCTCAAGGATGGTCCGATGACGACAATGATGTTGATGAGTACGATCGGCAGGGCGAACATCCAGGGAATCATGTACTTGCGGTACCGTCGATTCCAGGGCGAACCGCGCCGTATGGGAGCAACCGGCGCGCCGGGCGCAGTCCCTGCATTTTCTATAGTGTTAGCCACGCCATTTCCTTTCGTTTCGAGGTCCGGAGCCGCCCGTTGCAAGGGGCGCCGCCAGGCAGCTTGGCGTGCGGGCTGGGGGCTATCAACTGACTTGATAGCCCCCACAGTTTTAACGTTTAGGAGGAGACTGCACGTTCGGGGATGGGCGGGATGTCACCGGCTTCCAATTCCTGTTGGAACAGATCTTGCAGACCTTGCAGATATTCTGCCACTGTCATCTGGCCTGCCCAGACCTTCTCGATCTCTTCGTAGATATACACGTCGCTCTTGGGCGGCCAGAAGGTCCACGTGGTATAGCCGTAGTCGCCTGCATCCGAGGCGGCGGCGAGGCCGGCATAGGTGCGCGCCGGGCGCGGGTCGAGTCCAGCCAACTGCTCTTCGGTGAGAGGAACCGGGGCCGGCGCCACGCCGCACTCCGTCAGCAGCTTGGCCTGCGTATCGGACGAGAAGTAGTAGGTCAGGAAATCGGCGGCGGCGTCGGGGTTGGGGCTGGCCTTGTTGATGGAATAGGTGGAGCCGATGCCGAGGTCATAGATGGCCTTGCCGCTGACGGAAGGCATAGGGACGACGTCCCATTCGTTGGCGTTTCCGGCTGCTTCGCCGAAGTAATTGCCAATGGTGCCCAAGAGCCAGGTGCCCTCGATGCTCATGGCGGCTTTGCCGTCGGCCAGGGTGACGCGGCGTTCGTCGTCGGTGGCGGTGTAGTAGCGGTCCAGACCGCCCATAAACCAACTGTCTTGCTGCATCATGGTCAGCAGTTCGACGGCTTGCACAAATTCGGGGTCAGTCCAGGGTTTTTGGCCGGTGAGGGCGAGATAGACGTTGTCCGGCCCCGCCACATGGTTGAGGAACTCGCCGACGAACCATTCGTTGGCCGGTCGCCATTCGGCGTTGGAGTGGGCGAAGGGGATGATGCCCGCGGCCTGAATTTCTGTGGCAAGGGCGACCATCTCGTCAATCGTCGTGGGCGGCGTCCAGCCGTGTTCTTCAAACAGCGTCTTGTTGTAGTACAGCACCAAGGTTTCCAACTCGTTGGGGATGCTGTACAGTTCGCCGTCGACCAGACCCAGGCTGAGCGCCCAGGGTGCAATGACGTCGGCCCAGCCCAGCTTGTCGGCATAATCGCTTAACGGCAGCAGCTGTCCGGATTGAGCCATTTCAAAGACAAAGGATGGCCCCGGCGTGCCGACGATGTCCGGGCCGCCGCCGCCGGCGACCGCGGTGCGCATGGCTTCCCACCAGTTGGGCTGCAATACGGTGTTCACGGTCACGCCTTCGGTCATGGCGTTGTAAGGCTCAATCACGTTGGCGATAACACAATCGGCCTGTTCTGAGCCGCTGCTGCCGACGCCGATCCAGTGTTCGAGTGTAATTGGCGCGGCGGCGCCGGCTTCGCCGCCGCTTGCCGGCGCCACGGCAGGGGCGCAGGCCGCCAAGAGCAGCGACAAGACCACTAGTAAGAACAGCGGTTTCCTTACGTCGATCCTCATCTTCTTCTCCTTGAACTGTGCATATCATACACTGTTGAAAAATGGGATTGCCGAGCAAATGGATTGTTGAGAAACAAACGGGATAGGAGGGCGCAGGCTGCAAGGCAAGCGCCGAGGATATAAGCGTCTTTCCTGCGAGAGCTAATCATACCACAGGGTGCGTGGCGCAAGGCAATTGGCGAGCAAGGCGCTTGTGGTGCCTTGGCGTCCGAGCCATGTGAGGCAGTTTTGACAGATGTCTACGCCACGCATAGACTGAACGGGGCAGTCTAGGCAATCCAGCGATAGCGATGCAGATGCGCAACCTATGCCGGTTGGGCCGGCATCGCGGCAATGCCCCTTGGCGCAGCGGCGCTGCGTGAACAAAGGCGCGCAACGGAAGGCGGGCGAGGATGAGTTCACGATTTTGGATTTATAGGCGGCTGCTCGGTTATTTGCGGGCCTATTGGCCGTTTGTAGCGGTGGCGTACGCCGCCATGGCAGCAGCCACGCTGATCAACCTCTTCATCCCGCAGATTATCAAGACGGCGATTGACCGCGGTCTGCAAGCCGGTCAGGCGCGCACGCTCTATATTGCGGGGCTGCTCATCCTGGGCATCGCTGTAGTGCGCAGCGTGGTTTCCTTCAGCCAACGCTATTACGGCGAATGGCTGACGCATCGCGTGGCGTACGACCTGCGCAACCATTTTTACCTGAGCGTCCAGCATCTGCCCTTCGCTTTCCATGACCGGGCGCAGACGGGCGATCTGATGAGCCGCGCCACCAGCGACGTGACGGAGACCGAGCGCTTCGCGGGCATTGGCTTGCTTGACCTGGTGGCGACGATCCTGTTGCTCGTGGGCGTGAGCGTCGCCATGTTCCTGGAGAACGCGCTGCTGGCGGGGCTGGTGATGATCCCGCTGGCGGTGCTGGTTGCCACGGCGATCTATTTCGGCAACTCGATTCGCCCGCTCTTCAAACGCATCCAGGAACAGATGGGCGTTCTCTCGTCGGTGATGCAGGAGAGCATGACGGGCATCGGCGTAGTCAAGGCTTTTGCACGTGAAGACTACGAGCTAAAGAAGTTCGATATCGAAAATGACGAGTGGTTCACGCGCCGCTATAAGTCGATCCGGTTGTGGGGCAACTTTTGGCCGCTCTTCACGTTAATCCTGACGGCCGCGGTCGTGATCCTGCTCTGGTTCGGCGGGTCGCAGGCGATTGCGGGCAAGATGACGGTAGGGTCGATCTTCGCCATGATCTCGTATGTGCTGATGCTCAACGCGCCCGTCTCGCGCCTGGGATTCTTGGTCAACATGTCGGCTACCGCCAGCGCCAGCGCTAATCGCGTGTTTGAGATCATCGACACGCCGAGCGAGGTGGTGGAAAAGCCCGACGCGATCACGCTCGAACATGTGGAAGGCGCGGTGCGCTTCGAGCACGTCGGCTTCGCCTATCAGTCGGGGCGCAGCGCCCTGGTCGATATCGACTTCGAGGTGGCGCCGGACCAGGTGATTGCCCTGATCGGGATGACCGGCTCGGGCAAGTCCACCATCACCAACCTCATCCCGCGCTTCTATGACCCCACGGCAGGGCGCGTATTGGTCGACGGCATCGATATCCGCGATGTCACGCTGCTCAGCCTGCGCCAACACATCGCCACCGTGTTACAGTCGCCTTTCTTGTTCAACGACACCATTGCGGACAACATCGCTTATGGCAAGCCGGACGCCTCGCGTGAGGAAGTGATTGCCGCGGCCAAGACCGCGGCTGCGCATGACTTTATCATGTCCTTCCCGCAAGGCTATGAGACGATGGTGGGCGAGCGCGGCGTTACACTCAGCGGCGGGCAGAAGCAGCGCATCGCCATCGCGCGCGCCGTCATCTGCGACCCGCGCATCCTGATCCTGGACGACTCGACCAGCAGCGTCGATACCGAGACCGAACACTTGATCCAACAGGCGCTGTCCGACCTGATGGCTGGGCGCACGACGTTCGTCATCGCCCAGCGGCTGTTGACACTCAAGAGCGCGGACATGATTCTGGTGCTGGACGGCGGGCGCATCGCCCAGCGCGGCACGCACGACGAGCTGATAGCCATCGACGGGCTGTATCGGCAGATCTACGACTTGCAGTTGCGCGACCAAGAAGAATTTAGCGCGACGCAGCAGCGCCAGGCTGCGCCGGCGGCGAGGGCGAGGGCATGACGATGACAACTGAAACGAAGCAAACGACTGGCGCAACTGACAATATGGGAACGAAGCGCCTGCTGGAAGAATATCGCTCCGAGGAAAACGCGCCGTCGCTGATGCCGTGGCTGTTCGGCGGGCGCGCCAGCGCGGAAGAAGAGGAGCGACGCTCGCGCGAAGAGAAGATCCGCGACCTACTGCCCGACGAGGACGAGGACGACGTCCTGGGCAAGGCGTATGACTCGGGGCTGCTGAAGCGGCTGGCGAGCTATTTGCGGCCCTATCAGTCGCAGACAATCACGGCGCTTGTGCTGATGACGATTTCGTCGATCTTCAGCGTGGCGGGGCCGTGGATCATCGGTAAGGCAGTCGACGACGGCATGCGGGCCAACTCGCTGTCGCAGCTCCGCTTCTGGACTTTGATGGCTGTGGTCGTGGCGGTGCTGGAGTGGGTGACCAATCGCGGACGCATCCTGCTGATGGCGTTTGTGGGCACCAAGATTGTGGCGGACATGCGCAGCGAGTTGTTCCGCCATCTGCACACGCTGTCGCTCAACTTCCACAACAACTACAGCGTAGGCCGCTTGATGAGCCGGCTGATCAGCGACGTGGGCGTACTGCAGGACTTCGTTACTTGGTCGATCACGGGGCTGGCGCGCTCGGCCTTTGTACTGATCGGCATCACCGTGGCGATGTTGGCGCTGAACTGGCAGTTGGCGCTTGTGACCTTCGCCGCGATGCCGCTGATGATCGTGCTGACCAACTACTGGCGCAAGCGCGTGCGCAATGCCTATCGCGCCACGCGCGCCCGCCTGTCGCTGATCAACGGCTACCTGAACGAGTCGATTTCCGGCATCCGCGTCACGCAGAGCTTTACGCGCGAACGGGCCAACTTCCGGCATTTCGACGAGCTGAATCTCTCCTACTTCGACGCCAACGTGCAGGCGACGACGCTGACCGCGCTCTTCTTCCCGGGCGTGGACTTCATCGGTTCGCTGGCGACGGCGCTGGTTGTGGCGGTGGGCGGCTGGCTGGTCTTACGCGAGAATCTGACGGCGGGCGTCCTCATCGCCTTTGTGCTGTACGTGGACCGCTTCTTCGACCCGATCCGCGAGCTGGCGCAGCGCTACAACACTTTCCAGGCGACCATGGCAGGCTGCGAGCGGCTCTTCTATCTGCTCGACACGCAGCCGGACATCGCCGACCGCGAGGGCGCGGGCAAGCTGCCGCCCATCGCGGGCCGCGTCGATT
>JBBSBO010000025.1:0-11419 GCA_038251215.1 Caldilineales bacterium | reverse complement strand
GCCTCGACATCGGTCAGCGCTAGGTGCGCCATGTAGACCTGGTTCGTGGCGAGGCTGGAGGCGCGGGCGGGCATCTCTGCCGTCAGGCCGCGGCGGAAGAAGGTGAGCTGGTAGCCAAACTCGCGGCCGCTTGCGTCCGCCAGGTTGCCGGTGTAGTACCACCATTCCGTCTGAAAGTCGGGATGCGCGCCGTGGTCCTGCGGAAAGTGGAACGGCATTGGCGCATAGGCGCGGGCAAAGCCGGCATCGGCCTGCGCGCTGAGCACGGAGACGACGCTCGAGCCGGCGACTGCCGCCGGTTGCGGCGCGGAGCAGCCGGCTAACAGCGCCGCCATCAGCGCCGCTAACAGGACGAGCAACAAACGTCCGTGGGGGAGAAAGCTTTCGCGAGGGTTCATGCCTCATAGCCTAGCCGATGCGTGTGTGCGCTTCCGTCATCTAGTGTCCCATCCTGGAAGATGAGCTAACCAATTTCGCCTTGCCAATCGCCGCTTGCGGTTGTAGACTGTCGCTACAATATCCCGAACCATACCAGCCAACTGCGTAGCCACCTGGCGCGCACAGAGGAGGGGAACGATGAAAGTCCTCGGTATCGACATCGGCGGCAGCGGCATCAAGGGCGCAATTGTGGACCTGAACAGCGGCGAACTGATCAGTCCGCGTCACCGCATCCCCACGCCGGAGCCGTCCGTGCCGGACGCGGTGGCGGAGGTCGTGGGCCAGATCACCGAGCATTTCGAGTGGCGCGGCGCCATCGGCTGCACCTTCCCGGCGGTCGTCCACCATCGCACCGTGCTGACCGCGGCCAATGTCGATGACGCTTGGATCGGGACCGACGCGGTCACCCTCTTCGAAAAGGCGACGGGCTGCCCCGTGCGCGTGCTCAACGACGCCGACGCCGCCGGGTTGGCGGAAATGGAATTTGGCGCAGGCAAGCGTCGCCAGGGCGTGGTGATCATGCTCACCTTTGGCACGGGCATCGGCACGGCTATCTTCGTGGAAGGCAACTTGCTGCCCAACACCGAACTGGGCCATCTGCCTGTACGCGGGCGTGACGCCGAGCTGCGCGCCGCAGCCCGCATTCGCGAAGAGCAGAATCTCTCCTGGAAAAGTTGGGCTAAGCGGGTGGACGAATACTTGAAAACGCTGGAGTTTTTCTTCTCGCCCGACCTCTTTATCATCGGCGGCGGTGTGAGCAAGCAACAGCACAAGTTCCTGCCCTACCTCAGCACGCGCGCTGAAATCGTGCCCGCACAGTTGCTCAACGAGGCCGGCATTGTCGGTGCGGCGATGGCCGCCCGCGCCCTCGCCGCACCGGATTAGGTGATTGACGGCAAAGAAAAGAGGCGAGGAATAGGCCCCATGCACGACTTGATGTTCGAGCAGCAGGTCACATTCCTGTATACGGCGGACCTGGCGCAGTCGGCTGCCTTCTATGAGGACAAGCTCGGCCTGCCCCTTGTCCTCGACCAGGGCGCGTGTCGCATCTACCGTGTGCAGGGCGACGCCTTCCTCGGTCTCTGTACGCGCCAGGACGCCGCGCGCCCGACCGAGGGCATCATCATCACGCTGGTCAGCCGCGACGTGGACGGCTGGTATGAACATCTGCGCAGCCAGGGCGTAAGCTTCGAACAGTCGCCTGCGCTCAACCCCAAGTTCAACATCTACCACTGTTTTCTGCGCGACCCCAACGGCTATCTGCTCGAAATCCAGAGCTTCCTCGACGCGAGTTGGCCCGCGTCGCAGATGCGCGCCTAGCCGCCCCGCGCCCGCCGGCGATTACTCGATCACCACTGCGTCCAGGCCCTCCTCCGCCGGGGGGAACTTCATGTGCAGCCCTTCCAGCGCCTTCACGATCGTCGTCGACACGACCAGGTTGCGATACCACTTGCGGTTGGAGGGCACAATGTACCACGGCGCGTAGTCCGTACTTGTGCGGCTGAGCATTTCCTCGTAGGCCGCGGTGTAGGCGGGCCACAGCTTGCGCTCCGCCAGGTCGCCGACGCTGAACTTCCAATGCTTTTGCGGGTCGTCCAGCCGCGCTTGCAGGCGTTCTTTTTGTTCGTCCAGGTCGATGTGCAGGAAGAACTTGAGGATAGTTGTGCCTTCGTCCGCCAGCAGTTTCTCGAAGGCATTGATGTGCGCATAGCGCTTGCTCCACAGCGCGCGCGGCGCCAGGTCATGCACGCGCACCACCAACACGTCTTCGTACTGGCTGCGGTTGAAGATCGTGATTTCGCCGCGGCCCGGCGTATGCTGGTGGATGCGCCACAGGAAGTCATGGCTCAACTCCTGCGGCGTGGGGACCTTGAAGCTCGCTACCTTGACGCCCTGCGGGTTCACGCCCTCGAATACATGGCGGATCGTACCATCCTTGCCCGCGGTGTCCATGCCCTGCAAGATAATCAGCACCTTGTGCTTGCCCTCGGCATAGAGCAACTCCTGCAGCGCCTCCAGGTGGTCGGTTTGTTCTGCCAACTGAGCTTTCCCCTCTTTCTTCGACCCGTCAAACTCGCTGCGATCTGCCGGGTCCCACTCGGAAAGCTTCACCTTCGTTCCGGGTTTTACAAGATAGCGCTTCATGCCATGCCTTTCTTGCACGCAACAGGTGCGCGGTTCATTGGGTAGACGCCACGCGGCGCCAGGTTGATTGCGATGTGACTGATCAGATGTGGCTGAGCAGTTGTCGTGCTGCCTGTCGTGCTGATGGTCGAGCAACCTGCCGGGTTGCCCGCAGATGTTGCAGGCCTGGCTTCGGGGCTGCTGACGTGTGGTGCTATACTGGTGGTGCTATACCGAGAGCCGCAGCCGCAGACTTTGCGCGCCGGCCCATCCTACCCCAGCGTGTGCGCCGCACGCCTATCCTCTCGAACGCTCGCCGCTCGCCCCACCGTCGTCGCCGGCTAGACTGGACTCCATCGCACCGTGAGCCAACTTTTTTCTATTTTTCTGAACGTCCTGACGCCGGTTTTTACGATTGTCGCCATCGGCTACGTGGCAGGGCCACGCCTGGGCGTGAGCGGGCGCTCGCTCTCCAAAATTTCCTACTACATTCTAGCGCCTGCCTTCATCTTCAGCCTCTTCAGCACGACGACGATCAGCCTGTCGTTGGCGGTGCGCATGAGCCTGTTTATCGTCGTGGTCACCTCCGGCTGTGTGGCGGCGGCGATGCTCAGCGCCCGGGTGATGGGCCATCGCGGGCAGATGGTGTCGGCCTTTATCCTTTTGGCGGCCTTCGGCAATGCCGGCAATTTCGGCCTGCCCATCCTCCAGTTCAAGCTGGGCGACGAGGGTCTTGTGCCGGCTTCGATCTACTTCCTCATCCTCAGCGCCTACGGTTTCATCGTGGGCGTGATGGCCGCGGCCTGGGATCGGGGCGGGGCCAAGAACGCGCTGTGGTCCGCGCTCAAGACGCCTGCGATTTTGGCCGTGTTGCCCGCGGCGCTGGTCAACGGCATGAACTGGCAGATGCCGCTCTTTATCGACCGTTCGCTGGGCCTGCTCTCCGGCGCGCTGATCCCCGTGATGCTGCTCACGCTGGGCATGCAGTTGGGCGGCATCCGGCAACCGCGGCTCAACGGCGATGTGGCGGCTGCCGGCTTCGTGCGGCTGATTGTGGGACCGCTGTTGGCCGTGGCGCTGGCAGGCTTCTTCGGCCTATCGGGCGTGGCGCGCGACGCGGGCATCTTGCAGGCAAGCATGCCCTCCGCCATCTTCTGCGCTTTGATCGCGCTGGAATATGACCTGGCGCCCGAATTCGTCACGACCACGGTGCTCTTTTCCACGCTCGCCAGCGCGCTGACCCTGACCGTGGTGCTTGCGCTGATATAGCCGCCGCCGTACAATAGCGAACGGAGAGCGGGCGAAAGCGCAGGCGACAAAGAACAATTGGTGGGGAGAACCATGCAGCGTATCGAGATCATGCAGGGCGACGTCACCCGGCTGGACGTAGACGCCATCGTCAACGCAGCCAATTCCTCGCTGCTGGGCGGCGGCGGCGTGGACGGGGCCATTCACCGCGCCGCCGGGCCGCAGTTGTTGGCCGAATGCCGCACCCTGGGCGGCTGTCCCACCGGGCAGGCCAAGATCACGCGAGGCTATGCCCTGCCCGCGCGCCACGTCATCCACACGGTGGGGCCGGTTTGGCAGGGCGGCAAACATGGCGAAGACGAACTGCTGGCGCAGTGTTACCGCAATTCGCTGGCGCTGGCCGCGGCGCACAACTTGCAGAGCATCGCCTTCCCGGCGATCAGCACGGGCGTCTATGGCTTTCCCCTGCCGCGTGCCACGCGCATTGCCCTGCGCACGATGGCAGATTTTCTGGCGCAAGACGACCGCCTGGCGCGTGTGATCGCCGTCTGTTACAGCCCCGGCGACTACGCAGAATATCGGGCTGCGCAGCGCGAACTCGGACTGGAGGCCGCATCATGACCACATCCCCGCGCAAGCTTGTATACTCAACCGACCCGGAGCCTAGCCCGGCGGGCGAAACGAAGAAAGCGGCCTTGCCCGCCAACCCGGCTGCGCCGCTGCCCACCTTGCAACAAAATAAGCCCGTGCGCGTGAGCCTGGACCGCAAGGGCCGCGGCGGCAAAGCTGTCTCCGTGATCGTCGGCGTAATGAGTCCGCCGCAGAGCAAACAGGCGCTGCTCAAGCTGCTCAAGACCAAGCTGGGCACGGGCGGCACGATCAAGGACGACACGCTGGAGATTCAAGGCGACCGCCGCGACGACATTGTCGCCCTCCTCAACGATCTGGGCTACCAGGCCAAGCGCGCCGGGGGATAGAGCCGCCCCCACATCTTAGCGCGAACTTTTGCCCACGCTCTTGCCGCTGGCGATCTGCTTGCGTTTGCCGAATGCGTCTTCCCCGCTGTGGGCGTGGATGATCACGTTGCGCCCGATCACAATGTTCTCCGGAATCACGCAGCCCTTGCCGACCAGGGTCAGGCCGGTGTTGATCTGCTCGGGCATATCGGCATTGGGCGTGTTGTCGTCGCCCTCGCCCAGGTGCGCGCCGGCGCGCACGACGACGCCTTTGTCGATGATGCAGCGGTCCACCACCGCGCCCGCCTCGATCGAGGTGTCGCTGAGGATCACGCTGTCGCGCACGACGGCGCCCTCGGCGATGTAGACGCCGGGCGAGAGGACGCTGCGCTGCACCTCGCCGTTGACGCGGCAGCCGTTCGAGAGCAGATTGCCCTCTACGTGCGCGCTGGGGCCGATCTTGGACGGAGCGCGCTCCTCGCTGCGCGTGTGAACCACCCACTCCGGGTCATAGAGGTCGAGCGCGGGGTTTTCTGCCAGCAGGCTCATGTTGGCTTCCCAATAGGCCTGCACCGTGCCCACGTCGGCCCAGTAGCCGGGGAAGGGGTAAGCGTAGACGTTATGCGCGCCGTCCAGCAGCGCGGGCAGCACGTCGTTGCCGAAGTCCACGTAGCGGGCGTCCTGCAGGATGTCGATCAGGGTTTGCTTGCGGAAGACATAGATGCCCATCGACGCCAGGGTTTCGCGCGTGCGCTTGGGCTTTTCTTGGAAGCCGGCGATCTTCTGCTCACTGCCCACGGAGACGATGCCGAAGCGATGCGTCTCGTAGGGGTTGACGCGGCGCACTGCCACCGTCAGGTCGGCATTGGTCTGATCGTGCTGCGCCAGCATGGGGCGATAGTCCATCAGATAGATGTGGTCGCCCGCCAAAATGAGGACATGTTCGGCGCTTTGCGCCTCGACGAAATCCAGGTTACGACGCACAGCGTCCGCCGTGCCGCGTTGCCAGTCGCCATAGGGGCCGCCGCGATAGGGTTGCAGCAGGCGCACGCCGCCGGAGGCGCGGTCCAGGTCCCAGGGTTTGCCGATCTCGATGTGGTCGTTGAGGCTGCGCGGCTTGTATTGCGTCAAGACGGCGACATTGTAGATGTCGCTGTTGACGCAGTTGCTGAGGGGAAAGTCGATCAGGCGGAACTTGCCGCCGAAGGGAACCGCAGGCTCGGAGCGCACCTCGGTCAGAACGCTAAGGTCCTCACTGGTGCCGCCGGCCATAATCATCGCAAATGCGCGGGCCATGGCTTACCTCTTCGTAGGGTTAGGCTTGACGAATTCGCCAAAAGGGCGGACGAAGTTACTCATTTCACAGTGCGTCGGGCTAGCCTGTGGCGGACTAGCCCCTGCCGGATGGTTCCGGTCGGTGCGGAGCCGTGCTAGACCGTCTGACCGTCGGCGACGACGCCGTCGCTGGGGAAAGCCGATTCATCGCGCCCGCTGTTGATCAACACGTTGCGCCCGATGTGCGCCCGGTCGGGGATGAAGGCATTCTTGCCCGCTACGGTGATGCCGGCGAAGAGCCGATCCGGCAAGAGCACATTCGCCACGCTCTCGTTGCCCGTGCCCACAATGGCGCCGGAGCCGATCATCACCTGTTTGTCGATCACCACTTTGTGCAGATGCGCGCCCGGGCCGATCCAGGTGTCGTTCATCACGACGCTATCCTTCACCACTGCGCCGGGGCTGACGTAGACGCCGGGGCTGAGCATGCTGTTGATTACCGTGCCGCGGATCACACAGCCGTTGGAGACCATGCTGCTGACCACTTTGGCCTGCGGGCCGATCTTGGCTGCGGGCCGCTCTTCCGAGCGGGTGCGGATGGGCCAGTTTTCGGTGTACAGGTCGAGCGCCGGATCCGGCTTAAGCAGGTCCAGGTTGGTGGCCCAATACGAGTCTATCGTGCCTACATCCACCCAATAGCCGTCGAAGCGATAGGCGAAGACGTTGTCGCCCGCGGCGATCATGGCGGGGATGACGTCCTTGCCGAAGTCGACACGCGGTTTGTCGGCGGTCCCTTCGCTCAGGCGCTTCTCCATGGCAAGGGCGTTGAAGACATAGATGCCCATCGAGGCGAGGTTGCCCTTGTCGCGCGCCTTGGGCTTTTCAAAGAAATTGACAATGCGCTGCTCTTCGTCCACCTGCATAATGCCGAAGCGGTCGGTTTCTTCTAGGGGGACGGGCATGACGGCGATGGTCAAGTCGGCGCCCGTGGTCTGGTGATACTGGAGCACGGGCAGGTAGTCCATCTTATAGATATGGTCGCCGGAGAGGACAAGCACGGTATCGGCGCGGTTCTTCCACACGAAGTCCATGTTCTGGACGATGGCGTCCGCCGTGCCTGCATACCAGTGCTGGCCGCGGCGCTGCTGATAGGGCTGCAAGAGGCGCACGCCGCCATGGCCGCGATCCATGTCCCACGGCTTGCCGATGCCGATGTGCTCGTTGAGGCTGTGCGGGCGATACTGGGTCAGCACGCCGGCGGTGTAGATGCCGCTGTTGACGCAGTTGCTGAGGGCGAAGTCAATGATGCGGAACTTGCCGGCGAAGGGCACCGCCGGCTTGGCGCGCGCCTCGGACAGCACGGTCAGCCGCGTGCCCTCGCCGCCTGCCAAAATCATCGCAATGGTCTTCATAGCTATCTCTCTGTGTGCGCCGCATAGACAGGAATGGACAGGGGAAGTTGCAAGATAGGCTAATAGTAAACCAAATCGCGCCATTCTTCAACCGGCACAAAAAGGGCGGGAATCGCAGGAATCGCCGCGCACCCCGGCCCGGATTTGATTTTCACGGCGAGCCTGATATAATCATCGGTTGCAGTTGACGTAACTTTTTTGTGCTTATAGCGCTCACCCAATAGGAGGAAAGCGTGCTGCCGCGCCAAACTCAAACAGCAGCTTTCTGGCGTGACCAGTTTGAGGTCACCTCTAGAGATCTGGACTTTATCTATACCCTGCTCCTCGATGCGCAATCTCCCAAGGCGGTCAACGAACTGGCTTCCGCCCTGATCCAGGAATACATCCGCCGCGAAGATGCCGCCATCGAATCCGAATTGGCCAAAGGGGCTGTTTACATCCCCAAGAATCACTATACCGTGGGGCAATCGCTCGTCTTCCCCGCGCTGGACTTTGCCGCGGGCGAGGTTGTCGGCCTGCGCCCCGGGCAGAACCCGGAACATGGCGACTTTGAGGTGATCCAGGTGGATTTCGCCGCTTCCGCCGTCCAGCGTGAATTTGCCGCCGGGCTGCAAACCGCCCATCGCCTCAACGAGACGGACAGCGCGAGCTTGCTCAGCGACGACTCGCTGCTTTCCGCTGAGGAGATCTACTCGCTCTATACCGACGAAATCGACGAAAGCCTCCTCTATGCCCTGGAAGAAGGCGAACGCAGCGACCAATTTGTCGCCGTCGAAGGCAAATGGCTGCTGGCGGACATGCTCGCCGAGGTGCATGTGGGTCATCTCAACATCGCCGAAGCCATGATCGAAATGCAAGCCGCGCCGGTGACCACCGAGCAGCTGCTGGCTGAAGTCGAGCTGGACGGCAACGTGGCCCCGCCCATGCAGCGCATCAGCTTGGAGCATGGCTTGGCCTCGGACCCGCGCTTCGACCCCGTGCTGCGCAACAACCGGATGCATTGGTTCCTCAACCGCATGGAACCGCCGGTTGTGGTGGCGACGCCGTTGGCGCTGCGCCCGGAGATCCCGCGCTACAACCGCGCCCTGCTCAGCGTGGAACTCTTGCAGATCGAATGGGAATTGGACGACGAATGGGGCGAAAGCACCCTGAGCAGCGAATTGCCCAGCATCGTGCCCAACACCACCCTCACCCTGATCTACCCGCACCGGCGCTATGGCGTCCTGCCCCTCAACGGGCGCACGCGCAGCTTCTTTTCCAGCGAAAGCACGACCAAATCGCAAGTTACTTTTGTGGATGGGCGCTGGGGCAAGCGCTACACCGGTTGGGTCGTGCCGCAAGGCCGCTACGTGGCGGGCCTCGCCGAGTGGATGGAAGAGCACACGATTCCCGTGGGCGCCTACATTACGCTGGAGCGCTCGAAGGACCAGAGCGAGATCCTAGTTGACTTTCGCACGCGGCGCGCCAAACGCGAGTGGGCGCGCATCGCCATGCCCAATTTGGAGCAGAACCGCCTGACCTTTGAGATGAACAAGGTGCAGGTGGCGTGCGAATATGATGAAACCCTGATCGTGGCGACAGAGGATATCGAAGGCGTCGACCAGTTGCGCCAGCAGGTCAGCCGCGAGGGCGTGGCGCTGACTACGCTCGTCGAGCAGATCGTGCCCGAACTCACCAAGCTGAACCCGCAGGGAACCGTCCATGCCAAGAGCGTCTACAGCGCCGTCAACGTTGTGCGCCGCTGCCCGCCAGGCCCGATCTTCCATGCCCTGCTCACCAACCGAACCTTCCGTGATGTGGGCGGCGGACTGTTCGCCCTGGCCTAACAGCCAATCGCGGCCGCTATCACGGCTCGCCGGAGACTAGGAAAGAGCAAGAAATGAGCGAAAGAACCGCCACCCTTCGCCGCACGCGAAGATACCGCCCGACGACAGACACGCAGTTCCACATCGACCCTGTTTGGTGGGATAACAGCGGCCGCGATTTTCGCCTCTACCTGCGCGATCAACTGTGCGAGGAGTGCCGCGAACGCTTTGCCGACCACCAGAACACGGAAAATGTCGACTGGGTAGACCCGGATACCGGGGAAGTGCATCAGACCGACGCCCTGCGCGAGTGTCTGCGCACGCGCTGCGCCAATGACCCGGAATACATCAACGAGCGGCTGCCATTGGCGTCGGCCTGTTTCCGCGTCTTTCTGGCGAACAACAACACGCCGCTTTCGCCCAATGAGCTGAACCAACTCCTGCCCTGGCTCTCGGCGGAACGCATCTTGGGCACGCTGGGCGGTGAGAGCATCTATCTCGGCCTGCGCCCGGTCGACGCCTAGACGCGGCTCGCGGCAGGCAATAACAAGACTCCAATCAACAAGCGGACGACCCCAGGGCCGTCCGCTTGTTGATTTGGGTAGCGATGTCATCACGGCGGCGGCTGCGAGGCGCATGTGGCGGGGATCAGCGCGCAAGCCTGGTCGGGCATGGGCGGCGGCCCCATCTTCAGCCGCCCGATTAACTCGCTGCCCAGGTCGGCGCCGTCCGGCCCGATCAGCGTGGCGCGCGCGCCGCTAGGCGGATCGTACAGCCCCACCGCCACGGACCACTCGCCCTCCGGCGAGGCCGACGGCGGGATCGTCAGTTGCCGCCAGTCGCTCGCCGCGGCGTGTTCGGCTAGGACGTCATCCACGGCGTACTTGACGAAATAGCGCGGCAGCCCGTCGTTTTGCATGGGGGTGCCTGCGCCGTTGCCCGTGCTGTAGCGCAGGTGGACAAAGGCCGATGCGCCTTCGGGCCAACCGCCGCGCGCCGTCCAGCTCAACTGCACCTCCACGACATCGCCGGGCCACAGCGCGCGCGCCGGCAGCCAGGCTCGCAGGTGCAGCCTCTCCCCGCTCGGCGCGACCAGATCGGCTTCTTGGCGCTGTGACGGGCCGAACGCCTCCGCCCCGCTATCGCCCCACTCGGCGCGGCCGAACAGGTCGTCAGGCAGGCGCAGCAGCGCGCCCACGCTGTCGCGGCGATAGCCCGTCGCCAGCGCGGCGCCCTCGTCCGCCGTGATCGACAGTTCGGGCGGGACGGTCAAGCCGGGCGTCTGCTCCACGGCGATGCCCCAGGCGCGCGGCAAGTAGAGCGGCAACGTGGTTACGCGCACTTCGTCGCCCGCCTGCCATTGCGGCGGCGGGAACCACACCAGCGCCGGCGGCATGGCGTTGGCGAAGCGGTAGAGTGTCTCGCCCGCGGGCGTGCGCAGCTCGATCTGCGGGGCCATCGTCGCCGCGTCAAAGCCCTCGCCCACCTGCCAGCGTGTCTCCACCTCGCTTTGACGCCAGCGCAGCCAGTCGTGCGCTTCAACGCCGGCGAAGCGCAGGGGCGACGCCCCATCTGCGCTTACCGAGGGCGGGGCGGCGCGTGTGACGGCGAAGGTGTAGAACTCGGCGGGTAGCGTCTTGGCGGGCGCGCCCTTGCGCAGGAGCATGAAGCCGTCCGCCGCGTCGACCACGCCCCACTCGCCCGCCAGCATCTTCTCCACCGCGCTGCGCACGTCGCCGGGGGCCATGTCGGTGGCGGTCGTCACGTCGAGCAGCGCCCAGTCGGCGTCGGCGGGCGCTTCCAGCCCGGTGGGGAACTGGAAGACGAAGCGGCGGTGGCTGACATGCGGGTGGACGGCGGCGGTCGCCGTCACCCGGGCGTCCGCCGGCAGTTGCTGCACGAAGCGCTCCAGCAGGCGGTGGTGCGCGGTGATGGGCGTGGCGTCGTAGCGCCCGCCGCCCGGCCCGCGGCCGTAAGACACATAGGCCGTGACGGCCCAGCCGGCGATCCACAGCGCCAGCAGCAGCCCGATCAGCGGGCGCAGCGCCGAGCGCGCATTGCGCAGCGCGGCCACGGCATGCATAGTCGTCAGCCCCGCGGCGGGCATATGCTGAAAATGGGGCGATGTCTGCTGCGTGCGGCGGGCCAGCCAACGCCACAG
>JBBSBO010000024.1:0-11508 GCA_038251215.1 Caldilineales bacterium | reverse complement strand
ACGCTATCCGGCAAGGTCGTGCGCACACGCAACTGCATTGTCTGTGCCGGTCAACATAGGGCGATAATAGTGTACGGCGCTCTATCCGTCAAATCGATGCGTCCAGCGCCGGCATCGACTTGTCGCCGAGGCGCAGCGCCGGCTTATATCTTGCGTCTGTGTTGCGCAACTGCCTGGGGCGGAAATCGCTGATCAGCGTCGAAATGATGTCGCCTGAACGGCGGGGCTGTGTTATCATGCCGTGACTATGCGCGTACTGATTCTTTCCGACATTCATGCGAATCTTGTGGCCCTGGAAACGGTGCTCAACGCTGCGCAAGGCCGTTTCGATGCCATCTGGTGTTTGGGCGATGTCGTGGGCTACGGTCCGCGGCCCAACGAGTGCATCGAAATCATCCGCGAGCGGGCCGACCTGTGCGTGATGGGCAACCACGATTGGGCTGTGCTGGATCGGCCCGGCATCAACGTGGATGACTTCAATCCCCAAGCGCGCCAGGCCGTCCTGTGGACGCGTCAACAGCTGACGGCGGAAAACCGCGCCTATCTCGATCAACTGCCCGCGACGCCCGTGCAGGCGCCCGGCGCTAAGAATATCTTGCTGACGCACGCCAGCCCGCGTGAGCCGGTGTGGGAATATGTGTTGACGCCGAGCATCGCCATGGAGAACTTCTCAGCCTTCGACGAGCCAATCTGCCTGGTGGGTCACACGCATAAGCCGGTGATCTTCCGTTGGACCTTGCACAACCGCCTCAACGTAGGGCCGGACGGCTATCAGCCGGCGACGGTGGACATGTTGCAGCCGCCGCCCGGCTCTAGCGTGTCGCTGATGACGACGCCCACCCTGCGTCTGATCATCAACCCCGGCAGCGTGGGTCAGCCGCGCGACAACGACGCCAGGGCGGCCTACGCCATTCTCGATTTGGAAGCCATGAAATGGCGCGCCGAGCGCATTGCCTACCCCATTGAGTTAACGCAAGGTCAGATGCAGGAGGCCGGCTTGCCCAGACGCCTGATCGACCGCCTCAGCTTTGGCTGGTAAAGCAGGAATCGGTTGCCAGCCGGGCGCTATTCTTTAGGGGCGACCGTTTCCGGAGTTCTGCACCCCGTCGCCATTCCCTTCTAGCCGATCATAGATCTCAAACCAGTCGGGCATTTCCTCGGCGCGCTGGCGCATACGGGTTGTCTCCTGTTGCTGGCGATAGACCTCGATGCGGCGGCGGATTTCTTCGCTCACGGCGCGCGGGTTCGGCACCCAATCGAAGGTGAAGAGGCCCTCGGTAGCGGCAGTCTGTAGGCGCACGTCGCCGAAATTGAAGAGGAAGTTGATGGGGCTGGGCATGCGCACCTCGATGTTTTCAATCTCGCCCAGGAGCGCGGTGCGTCGATTTTCGGCGAAGAAGAGCGGCTTCTTTGCCACGTCCGCGATTTGCTTGTTGTCGATCTCGTAGGTGTCGTTGCGCCAGTCGGCTACATTCCACGCCAGCCACGCCATTGTGCCTAGGCCGATAAAGGCCAGCCCCATGTCCAGGGCCGCCACCAATACGCCCACGGACGCGGGCAGTAGTCCCTGCAGGCTGACGAGCAGCAGGATGAAGGCGAGAATTATCGCGGGGCCGGAAATCTTGCCCAGCAGGATCAGCCAATGCTTGCGCCATACCAAGTGGTCAGCCAAGAAGGGCTGCGACGGGCGGTCGAGCTTGAGCCAGGACCGCACGCGGCGCAGCCAGTCAGGTCCCTGCGCACGCTCGGCGCGGCCCGCGGTCACGCGCACCGGCATCTCCAGGCGCAGGCCCAGCCGCTCTTCGAGCAGGTTCTGGATGATCATCTTGCTTGAGGCCTGGTAGTGTTGCTGGCGCAGGCTTTGCTGTTCTAGGATCTTGGCGCGGATATTGTGTGCGTTGGGCACGTAATCAAAGCGAATCGACCCCGCGGTGGCGGCTGTTTGGATGCGCAGGTTGCCGTAGTTGAGCAGGTTGCCGAAGAAGGTGACCTTGACGTCGACATTGCGCACTTGCTCGAGAAAGGCAGCCTGACGCCACTCGGCAAAGAAGAGCAGTTTTTCCTGGTGGACGATGCGCTGGTTGGTGACGAGGATATAGTCGTTGAGGTAATCAAGCACGGCCCACACGAATTGCAAAACGGCCAATAAGCCAAACGTCGCCAGCAGCATGATCTGCCACGGCTCGCCAGAGGCGCGACGCAGGAAGATCACGGCGAAGAGGCCCAGAATGCCAACGAGGACAAACGAAATCGAGGCTTTGCGCAGCAACGCGATTATGTGGCGGCGCTGAAAGATGACCAGGTTCTCGCCGGCGCCCAGCCAGCCATAGCGACGGCGTGCGCGGTTGTGCCCCAGGAAGCGCTCCTCCGCCGGCCCCAGTTCCAGGCGCGACAAGAGGTGCGGGCCGGCATCCGCCAGGAAGGCGCGGAAATCGCCGTGGTGCAGGCGCAGCCACTGGCTGCCCGCCTCGGCCTCGACGGTGGAATCGAGCGGGTGTTCCACTTTCAGCGCCAGTTCGCTGAAGAAGTTCGGCCCGTAGATGCGCACGGGCTGCAAGGCTTGGCCGCGTTCCAGCGCGTGCAGGATAGCCTGGCTGTGCGGCATCAAGATCCACAGGCTCTCGCCCAGTTCGCCTTGCTGCATGAGCAGGTGAGGGATGGGCAGGTAGTAGTGGCTCATATAGCCGATCAGCCGCCGGCGCTGGTCCGACGTGAAGCGGGCAAAGGGTGCAGTCGCGGCGAGCGCCTCTTGGCGCGCCTGGCGCAGCTCCATCTCGGCCTTTTCCGGGTTGATGTTGGTCAGCCCGACCAGGGCGCGGCGCGGCCAGACGAACACATCCGTTTCGGTTGTGGCATAGGCCGCATGGCCGTAGACCGCGCCCCCGCTCGCTCCCGGGTTGGGCAGCGGCGCGTCGACGATGCCGAAGCCCATGCCGTTGCCCAGCCACTGCGCCGCGCCGTCGGGCCAAGTCAGGCGCACCTGGCCGCGGTCGATGACGAAGATGCGCTTGGCGGCGTCGGCGTCCGTGTAGATGGCCTCGTCCTGGGCAAAATGTTGGGGGACGGCGGCCTCCGCCACGTAGGCCAGTGCGGTGAGGTCCAGGTCGCGCAGGAGCGGGATCGTGCGCAGGCGGCCCATACGGGCGACGGGCGCGATGCGTTTGCGCAGGTCGGGAAAGGCATAGAGCAGCTTCTCGACCGCCGCGGACTTGATGGCGGCCAGTTGGCAGACCTCCAGCGCGCGGGTGCGCGTGCTGTAGCGGCGCGAATAGAGCAAGTCATACGCGCCCGCCAGCTGACCGGCATGCACCTCGCGGCGCAGCGAGACGCGTCGCCGGCCTTGGCTGTCCACGCTCATGCGATCTTGATAGAGCGTTCCGGTGGTGAGCAGGTAAACGGTCGTGACGGGGCTGTCTTGGTCGTAGAGGGTTTGGCGCGGCTGTAGGTCCTGGACCGTCACCGCGTCGGCGAGGATGTGTTCCAGGTCCTCGCGACGCAGGCCCCATTGGAGCATGAGGGCGATGACCTTCGCCAGGGCGAGATTTGGGTCGGCGGCAGTTTCCTCGTAGGCTGTATCCATGCATCCACCGGCTAGAGGTATTCTTTGACGGCGGCGGCGGATTTGCGGTTCATGCCCGGCACTGCCAGCAGATCATCGAGCGACGCTTGCCGAATGCGGTCGATGTCCCCGCCGAAGTAGGTGAGCAGCGCTTTGCGCCGCGCCGGTCCGATGCCGGGGACCTCATCCAGTTGCGAGCGCGTCTGTTCTTTACGACGTAAATTGCGGTGATAGGTGATGGCGAAGCGGTGCGCTTCGTCGCGGATGCGCTGTACCAGGTACAGCGCCGGGCTGCCGCGCTTGAGCCACAGCGCCTTGCTTTGGCCGGGGCGAAAGATCTCCTCCTCGCGTTTCGCCAGCCCGACCACGGGGATGCGCGCGAGCAAGTCGAACTCGCCCAGCACCTCGACGGCGATGCCTAGCTGGCCTTTGCCGCCGTCGACGATCACCAGGTCGGGCAGCACGCGCCAGCTTTCGTCGGAGCGGCCCTTCTTGCCGGGGTCCGGCTCGGTCTCCTCGACGATGCGCCGGAAGCGGCGGCGCAACATCTCGCGCATGCTGGCGAAGTCGTCCGGCTCGCCCTGGCTACCCTTGCCGCGGATCTTGAAGCGCTTGTAGGCGTTCTTCTGCGGCACGCCGCGCGCAAAGACGACCATCGAGCCAACCGTGTTGGTGCCCTGCAAGGTGCTGACGTCGAAGCATTCGATGCGCGTGGGCGGGCGTTCCAGGCCGAGCGCAGTTTGCAAGTCGGTGAGCGCCTCGGTTTGGCGGTTGGTGTCCGCCGTCCATTCGGCCTGTTGCAGGCGCAGATACTCGGCGGCGTTCTTTTCAGCGGTTTCCATCAGGCTGCGCTTGGGGCCGCGCAGGGGCAGGCGCAGCTCTACTTTGGCGCCGCGCCGCTCGCTCAACCACTCCTGCAGCACCGGCTTATCGTCCGGCATCGCCTGCGCCAGGATCAGCGGGGGAATGGCCGCGGCGTTGTCATAGAAGCGCTGGATGAAGGTGCCCACGAGCAGCCCATGCTGGTTGACGTCGGCTTGCGGCGCCTCCGCCCCTTCTAGGATGAAGTTCTCGCGACCGATCAGCCGCCCATGGCGTACCATGAAGACCTGCACAGCCGTGTCGCCGGTGCGCGCGTCCTGGGCCAACGCCACATAGTCGGCATCCTCCACCTGCGCGCCGACCAGCTTTTGCTGGTCCGAGATCTGGCGGGCGGACTTGAGCCGGTCACGGTAGAGCGCGGCCAGCTCGAAATTGAGATTCTCGGCCGCCCGCTCCATCTGCGCGTCGAGCTGTGCCAGCACCTCATCCGTGTCGCCGTTGAGGAAGTCCATCAGCTGGCGCACCGTGGCGCGGTATTCCGCCCGCGTCTGCGCGCCGATGCAGGGTCCGCCGCACATCTTAATATGGAAATAGAGGCAGGGTCGCGCATCTTCGCCGGTGATGGTGCGTTCGCAATCCAGATAGGGAAAGACGCGGCGCAGCGCGTCCAGTGTCTGATAGCAGGCGCGGGCGCTGGTGTAGGGGCCGAAGTAGCGGGCGCCGTCGCGCAGCATGTTGCGCACCACCTCGATCTTGGGGAAGTCGTCCTGCCAATTGACTTTGATGTAGGGGAAGGACTTGTCGTCCTTGAGGCGAATGTTGTAGTGCGGCTGCAGGCGCTTGATCAGCTCGTTTTCGAGGATCAGCGCTTCCAGCTCGGTCTTGGTGACCCACCACGTGATGTCGCGGATCTCGTCGACCAGGGCCAGCGTCTTGGGGGTGTGCTGGGCGCTGCTGTGGAAGTAGCTGCGCACACGGTTGCGCAGCACCAGCGCCTTGCCCACGTAGATGATGTCGCCGCGGGCGTTGAGCATCTGATAGCAGCCGGGGCTGTCGGGTAGCTGCGCCAGCTTTTGTGCGACTTTTTCGGGAAGTTCACGGTTCATGGCGGCATTGTACCACGGCAGGCGTGTTGGCGGCATGTGCTGAGCGAGAGAACGAATAGAACGCGGAGGACGCGGATTGGGCGGATCGACGCGGATTTCTCTGGGGCGCGGATTAGGGCGCTGGGCGGGCAAGAGGGTGTCTGGTAGAATGGGGCGCATGTCGAACCGAACGCGCACGATTGTCTATTCCGGCATGTTGGCCGCGGCCTATATTGTGTTGACCCTGGCGTTGGCGCCGATCTCGTATGGCCCGCTGCAGTTTCGCGTGTCGGAAATCCTCAAGCCGGCGGTGCTGTGGAACCCGGCCTTTGCCGTCGCCTTTGGCATTGGTACAGCGCTTGCCAACCTCACATCTCCCTTTGGACCCTGGGATTATGTGGCGATGGCTGTGGTGGATACGCTGGCGGCGCTGCTGTGTTATGGCCTGCGTCGCACGCCGGTGATTGGCGTTGCCGTGCAGGCAGTCGTGATCGCGGCGGGCGTGGCGGTTTTCCCGCTGCATTTGGGCGGCGGGCTGCCGATCCTGCCTTCGTTTATCGGCGTGCTGGTTTCACAGATGATCCTGCTGCTAGGCGGCTATTTCTTCCTGTGGCGCCAGGTCGGGCCGACTGTGTTTGGCGCGCCGGACGCGGGCGAAGGCGCGGGTGACAGGCCTGGCTTGGGGGAGGACGAATGAAGGGCGCCAAGCAAGAACTCGTCAAAGAACTGGCCGCGCTGCGTGAGGAACCGGCCCGGCAGGCCGCGCTGGCGCTGAAACTGCTGGACGCTAAGAATGGCCTGGAGGCTGTGCGCGCGGCCCTGGCTGTGCTCGCCAAGACGCCATGCGAGGAGGCGCGGCCCAAGCTGGCTGCGCTGTACGCGCATTACGCCGGGCACAACGGCACGCGCGATGTGGGAGCCTATACGCGCAGCGCCATCCTCAAGGCACTGCGACCTGTGCTGCGTGCAGCCGATACGGATTTGCTCGTCACGGCGGTCACTACCTACGAGTTCCCCGCGCCCGGCTTCACCGAAGAGGCGGGCATGTTGCGCGGCAGCGCGCTGATTATGCTCGCCGAGGTGGACGAGCAGTTGGCGCGCTACTTCGCCACGCGTCTGCTGGGCGACGGCTACACCGAGCGCATGTCGGGCGAACCGGCCTTGACCGCCGTACAAGTGCTCGCCGCGCTGGACGAGACGCTGCCCATCTACTTCTATGCCACCCAAAATGCCGATGCCGCCCAGCCGGAGGTGGTCGCCGAGTGCCTGCGCCGGCTGACGTCCGCGCCGCTGCCGGTGGTGGATGCGCTGGTAGCGCAATATGGCAAGGGTGAGAATCTGCCCGCGCTGGTCGGTCTCTTTGATTTGCTCTTGCTGCATGGCTCCGGCCCCTGTCGTTTGGACTATCTGGCGAGTTTCCTCAAGACAACACGCGACGTCGACCTCTATCGCTATCTGGGCACGGTGATGGCGACCTCGCCGCACGCGAACGTGCGCGCAGCGCTGGCTGAGGCGCTGCGTTTCGAGGCGGCGGAAGCCAAAATCCAGGCGGCGCGCGACGTGTTGGCCTTGGTCCCCGACGACCCGGCATTCGCCGAAGCGCGCGATCATTTAACCGGCGGGTCGCGCAAGGCGGGGCGCAGGTCACGCATTTGACATGCGCGCCTGCGCAAGGTGCGTTTACGTGCCTATACGGCGGACAAAACGGGCGCATCACGTCGTTTGCCGTAGGCAAATCGCCCCGAAACTATCCGATTTTTGCCTTGCCTCCAGGCCCCTTCCTATGGTATAGTAGTGGTGACTCTGCGGTTTCCGTGATCGGATGGAACACGGGGCGAGCCAACACCTTAAATACGGGAGCCAGATCAAGTGGCGTGGATGTGATAGCCTTGGCCTTGTGCCTCGGCAAGACGGAATCGCCCAATCGGCGCCCACCTGCCTTAGCAGGTTCGTACCCACTGTCCACACGACTCTGCGGAGTCATGCCGTCCGTCTCAGCACGGACGGTTTTGTTTTTATGTATACTTAATTGACGAGCCGTCCCCTTTGTGATAGACTGGCGTTTGGGTTGTCATAAGCCTTGTATAAGGTTTTGAGCATTGCGGCCGCGCCTGCAGCCGTCAGGCCGGGAAGAGGGAGTTGCCAGTGGCTATCATCCGTACGCGGGTCGCCGACGACACATGGGTTTTCACCAGCGAGTTATACCTGGAAGTCAACGCCGGGCTGGTGGTGACGCCGGAGGGCGGCATTCTGATCGACACGCTGCCTTTTCCGTCGGAGACGCGCCAGATCATCGCGTTTGCGCAGCGTGTATGCCCGCAAGGCATTCGCTACGTGATCAACACGGTGTCGCACGCCGACCATGTCTACGGGTCGTATCTCTTTCCCGATGCGGAGTTGATCGCGCATGAGCAGTGCCGGCAGATGTTGGAGGAATACGCCTTCGACGCGCTGGCGCAGGCCAAGGAACATACGCCCGAACTGCGCGAGGTCAAGATCCGGCTGCCTAAGCTCGTCTTCAACGAGGGAATGCTCGTGCGGCTGGGCGGCAAGACGATCCACGTCTTCAATGCGCCGGGCCCTTCGCCGGAGGTGAGCTGCGTCCACGCGCGCGAAGAGAAGGTCCTCTTTGCCAGCGACCTGATGATGCCGGTGCCGCTGATCTCGGGGCCATTCAGCGATATCGACATATACAAGCGCTCGCTTTACAACCTGTATGACTACAACCTGGAGAGCATCGTGCAGGGGCACGGCGACATTTTGCTGCGCGGCGAGGTGACGAGCAGCATCCACGCCAGCATCCAGTATCTCGACGACATCCAGGCGACGGTGGACCGTTTGATGGCCGAGGGCGCCACCAAGCACGACCTCTTGCAGTGTGACATCGAGCAATTTGGGCGCAGTCGCATCCCGCTGGGCGGCGTGGTGCAGCAGTTTCACGCCTCGAATCTGCTCTATTTGTGGGAACGAGCGCGGCGCTTGCGGCGCTTGGAACGTCGCGCCGGCATCGCCGGCGTCTCCGCATGAATCTTTAACCCGCGCACCCGCCAGATCGAGGCGGGTGGGGCGAGCTGGGTCATCAAGATCAACCACGCTGGGATGAAAGACCTATGTCCCCTGCATCCTCCCCTACACCGGAAGAGAGTGAAGCGAGGCTGCTCGCTATTGTCGAGGCGATCCGCCGCCTAGCGCCGTCGCAGCGGCGGCGCTTATTGCGGCGGCTGCGCGTCAGCGGACTGCTGGAGTCGACCGACGAGGTCGCCGACCGCAACCGCTTGCAGATCGCGCCGGCGGTCGCCTACGCGCGCACGTCCGCCGCGGACGAGCCGCCTTCCGTCCCCCCTGCGGCGGCAACGTTGGTGACGCCGCAGGCGCCGCCCTTGGAACCTGTCCGCCCCCCTGCACCGCCGGAAGGGTATCGTACGCCGGTCAGCGGCAAGGTTGTGATTGGCGCGCCCTCGGCGGGGAAAACGCCCGCGGCGGCGCATGAGATGGCGCCTCTGCCCGGGCAAGCGCCGGAGCAGCCAATTGTGATCATCTTCGACGGCGGCAGCCGCGGCGACCCTGGTCAAGGTTATGGGCGCTATGCACTGCGCTGGCCCGGCATGCCGCAGCAGATCGTGCGTCTACGCTTTGGCGACCGCGTAACGGCGCACGAGGCCGAATACGACACGCTGATCGCCGCGCTGGAGGCCGTGCGCCAACGGCTCTACGACAACAGCGCCAAGCCAGACTCCGCCTGCCTGGAACTTCGCGGCGAGTCCGACCTGGTGATCAACCAGGTGCAGGGTACGTGGGAGTGTGACGAGCCGCCTCTGCAACTGCGCTGTGATCGCGTGCGCTTTTTGCTCAAGCCTTTTGGCCGTTGGACGCTGGCCTATTATCGCCGCGAGCCAAGCGCAGGCGCGTCTGGCGATTAAGACAAGGCGGGCAAGCCGCAAAGCGTGCGAAGAGCGAAAAGAAAAAGCAACTGATGCTTACCCCGGATGATATACTCTGGGGAACGAGACAACCCACCACCTAGGAGGAGAACGGACATGGGCGACAACCAGTCAACGGGCGACCTCGCCGTGCGCGACTTCCTTGATGCCGTGGCTGCCAGGTCGTCGACGCCAGGCGGCGGCGGTTCGGCCGCGCTGAGCGGCAGCATGGCCGCGGCCCTGGTCAGCATGGTGATCCGCTTCACGACCGGCGCTAAGAAGTATGCCGATGTGGAGGCGGAGATGCAGGGCTATTTGGCCGAGAGCGAGCGGCTGCGCGGCGAGCTGCTGGCGCTGGCTGACCGCGACGTGGAGGCCTTTACTGCCGTGACTGTGGGTTACGACATGCCCAAGTCGACCGACGAAGAGAAGGCGGCGCGCACCGCCGCGCTGCAAGAGGCGATGAAGGCCGCTGCGCTCGTGCCCTTTGTGACCGCCGAGAAATGCCTGGCGGTGCTGATCCTGGTCGAGCCGGTGGGGGCCAAAGGCAACCCGAATGTGGTTAGCGATGCCGCCACGGCGCTGCACCTGGCGATTGCCGGCCTGCGCAGCGCTCTGGTCAATGTCAACATCAACTTCAAATACATTAAGGATGAGCGCTTCGTGGAGGAGTGGTCCGCCAAGCGCGATGATTTGCTGGCTCAGTTTGAGGAGGCACGCGGGCGTGCTATCGTGGCGTGCGAAAAGACGCTGGGGATCACGCTATGAGCGCGCAACTGCTGGACGGCAACGCGTTGGCTAAGTCAATCAAAGCCGAGGTGAAAACGGAGATCGCCGCTTTTGCCGCTCAACATGGTTGGGCGCCGACCTTGGCCGCGCTGCGTGTGGGCGACGATGAGGCGAGCGCCGGCTATGCGCGCGCCATCGGCAAGAACTGCCGCAGCGTGGGCGTGGACTTTCGCGAGATAGCCTTGCCGGCGGACGCGGGTCAGTCTAAGGTAGAAGGAACGCTGGCCGCGCTCAATGCTGATCCAGACGTGCATGGCATCATGATCCTGGAGCCGCTGCCGCCGAAGATCGATGCGGACGCCCTCGCCCTGCTGCTGGCGCCGGCCAAAGATGTCGACGGCGTGCATCCGCTCAATGCGGGCCGCTTGCAGCAACAGCGACCGCCTTACTTTGTGCCCGCTACGCCCGCAGGCGGCATTCGTCTGCTGGAAGAGGCGGGCGTCTCTTTCCGCGGCAAACACGCCGTGATGGTGGGGCGCAGCGACATTGTGGGTAAGCCGATGGCGCTGCTGCTGCTGCATCGCCACTGCACCGTCACCATCGCGCACAGCCGCACGCAGGACTTGGCCGCGGTCTGTCGCAGCGCCGATATCCTCTGTGTAGGCGTGGGCCGCGCCGAGATGGTGCAGGGCGATTGGATCAAGCCGGGCGCGACCGTAGTGGACTTTGGCACGAATTACACGGACGACGGCCTGAAGGGCGACTGTGAGCAGACCGGCGTGGCCGCGGTGGCGGGGATGTTGACGCCGGTTCCCGGCGGCACGGGGCCGGTGACGAACGCCATGCTCATGCGCAACGTGTTCGAGGCCGCCACGCGCGCGGCCGGCGCCACCGGCAAAGAATGACAGGCGGCGTGTGTGGGCGGCGGTAATGGCGAGCGAAGAAAGAGGCAGACACGGCCAGGCATCATTCACCTGGCCGTTCTTGTTGGCTATGCGCTGCTGACGCTGGTGATGACCTGGCCGTTGGCTGCGCACCTGCGCTCCGCCATTCCCGGCGACGGCTTTGACGGCTGGCAGAACTACTGGAACCTGTGGTGGCTGAAGACCGCGCTCGTCGAGCGGCTGACGCTGCCCTATTTCACCGACCTGCTCTATTATCCCACCGGCGTCGGCCTCTACTTCCACACGCTCAACCCCCTCAACGGGCTGCTGACCCTGCCGGTCCAACTGGCCGATGGGTTGATTGTGGCCTATAACGCAGTGGTGCTGATCAGTTGGACGCTGGCAGGGTATGGCGTCTTCCTGCTCTGCCTGTGGCTGTTGGCCGATGTCGCGCCCGGCCGGCGCGACGAGCGGACAGACTTGCACGCGGGCAAGCGTCCGGCGGCTTT
>JBBSBO010000023.1:0-11607 GCA_038251215.1 Caldilineales bacterium | reverse complement strand
ATCTGTGTCATCCGCGTTCTATTTCTTTGTGCTCTTTGCTGGCTGTCGTTTACTTGCGCAGCTGCGGGTCGAGGGCGTCGCGCAGGCCGTCGCCCAGCAGGTTGAAGCCGAGCACGGTCAGCATGATCGCCATGCCGGGGAAGAAGACGAGGTAGGGAGATTGGCGCAGGAAGGGGATGGCGTCGGAGATCATGGCGCCCCATTCCGGCGTGGGCGGCTGTACGCCCAGCCCCAAAAAGCCCAGGGCCGCCGCAAAGAGGATAGCGCTGCCCACGCCCAGCGTCATCTGTACGATGATGGGCGAGAGGCTGTTGGGCAAAATGTGCGCGAACATAATGCGATTGTGCCCGGCGCCGATCATGCGCGCCGCGTCCACGTAATCGCGCTCGCGCACGGACAGCACAATCGAGCGCACCACGCGCGCGTAGCCGGGGATGCTGACGATCGCCACGGCGAGCATGGTGTTGGTCAGGCTCGCCCCGCGCACCGCCACAATCGCAATCGCCAGCAAAATGGCGGGGAAGGCCAACACAATGTCCATCAGGCGCATGATCGTCGAGTCCAGCGCTTTGCCGAAATAGCCCGCCAGCAAGCCCAGCAGGATGCCCACCGCGCCGGAGGCGAAGACCACCACAAAGCCGATCAGCAGCGAGACGCGCGTGCCATGCACGATGCGCCGCAGCATGTCGCGCCCCAGCCGGTCCGTGCCGAAGGGATGTTGCAGCGACGGCCCTTGCCGCGACTCCGCCAGGTTGGAGTCGATGGTCGGGTCGTAGGGCCACAGCACCGGCGCCAGCAGGCCGATCAGGATGGTGATGGTAATCATCACCAGGCCCACGCGGCCGTTCCAACTGGACAGCAACCGCCGCCAGGCATCGCTCATCAGGCTGCGCGACTGACCGGGGGCAACTTCGAGGATAGGGGCGGGTTGCACGCTGCTCAATGTGCTCATGATCTGCTCGTTTTTTTTATTTGCTCTGGAAGCGGATGCGCGGGTCCACATACGCATATGAAATATCCACCAGCAGGTTGACCACCACGTAGATCGTGGCGCTGACCAGCACCGCTCCCTGCACGATGGGATAGTCGCGGCTGAGGATGGCGCGGTAGGTCCACAGCCCCATGCCGGGCCAGGAGAAGATCGTCTCCGTCAGCAGCGCGCCGCCCAGCAAGCTGCCCAGTTGCAATCCTACGATCGTGATCACCGGCAGCAGCGCGTTCTTCAGCGCGTGCTGGATCACCACCGTGCGGAGTTGCAGCCCCTTGGCGTCCGCCGTGCGGATGTAGTCCTGGCGCAGCACTTCGAGCATGCTCGAGCGCGTCATGCGCGCCAGGATGGGCATGATCGTCGTGCTGAGCACAAAGGCGGGCAGGATCAGATGCCACAGCGCGTTGAGGAAGAGCGAGAAATCGCCCATCAGCATGGTGTCGATCAGCATGAAGCCCGTATGGCGCACCACGTCCAACTGCGCGTCCAGGCGCGCGCTGGGCGGAAAGATCGAGCGGTTGACCGCCAATGCATAGATCAGGATCAGGGCCAGCCAATAGATGGGCATAGAGACGCCCAATAATACGGCCACAGTCGAAGATAGATCGATCCAACTGTTTTGGCGTATGGCCGAGATAATGCCCACGCCCACGCCGATGACGATGCCGATCACCATCGCCGCCGCCACCAGCTCAATCGTCGCCGCCAGGCGACCCTTCAACTCGCCCATCACCGGCGTCTTGTTGATGATGGACGTCCCCAGGTCGCCGCGCAAAATGCGGCCCATCCACTCCACATACTGCACATAGATGGGCCGGTCGAAGCCCATCTCCTCGCGCACGCGCTCGATGTCCTCCACCCGCGCCCGCTCGCCCAACATGACCGTGACAGGGTCGCCGGGGATCATGCGAACCAGGGCGAAGACGATGATGGAGACGCCCAGCAGCACAGGGATGAGAGCCAGGACGCGGCGTGCGATGTACTGTGTCATCTGCAAGGTTCCTTGAAGCGCAATGCCTTGAGGCGAGATTTTTTTGGCGAGAGGCCGGCCGGCGACCACGAGCGCTGGGCAGCGCAGCCTAGAATGCGAGGGAAGGCGCCGCCGGGCCGAGGAGATTTCAGCCCGGCGGCAACCCGTCATGCCGGCTTGCCGGCTATGTCCTTAGTTGTTCGCCATCCAAACTTGTTCGTACCAAGAGCGGAAGACCACAGGCACGTAGCCGCGTACTTCGTTGCGCAGCACCCACGGCGTGCTCGCCCATACCACGGAGACGCGCGCTACGTCGTCGTAGATCAGTTGCTCGGCTTCCTGATAGATCGCCTCGCGCTTGGCGGGGTCCGCCTCGACGCGGCCGTCGATGATCAGTTGCGCTACCTGATCATTGGAATAACAATCCTCCACCTTCGGCTCGCCGATCGGATGGTCGAAGTGCCAGCCCAGATAGTTGTCCGGGTCGCCGTTGTCGGAACCCCAGCCCAACATCCACATGGGGAACTTGCCCTCGTTGCGATGATCGAGGTAGGCGCCCCAGTCTTCCGTCATCAAGCTGACCTTGATGCCGACCTTCGCCAGGTCCGCCGCAATCGCCTCGGCGATGGCCTTGGAGTCCGGGAAGTAGCCGCGCACGACGGGGATGTACCAGAACTCGGTCTCGAAGCCGTCGGGCAGGCCGGCTGCGGCCAACAGTTCCTTGGCCTTTTCCGGGTTGTACTCGTGCGGCTTGAGGTTCGGGTTATAGCCCAGGATGGCCGGCGGCATGAACCCGCCTGCCGCCACGCCGTATTCGCCGTAGAACGGCTCGATCAGCGCTTCCCAGTTGACGGCGTAGGCAATCGCCTGGCGCACTTCCAGCTTGTCGAACGGCTCGGTGCATTGCTGGAAGGCAATGTAGCCGGTGCTGGTGGAGGGCAGGACGTTGACCGTGATGCTGGGGTCGGCGTCCGCCGCGGGCAGGTCGGTCTGCGCTACGGGGTTGGACTGCTGGATGGTGCCGGCCTGCAGCTCGGCGAAGCGCGCCGAGTTGTCGGGGATCGAGCGGAAGATCAGCTTGGACAGATACGGGCCTTCGCCCCACCAATCCTCGTTGCGCTCCAAGACGATGCGGTCATCCGGGACCCATTCCACGAACTTGAAGGGGCCGGTGCCCACGGAACCGCCGGCGGGCGTGCCGTACTTGTCGCCCTGTTCCATCACCGCCGCCGGGCTGTTCATGCCGAAGACAAAGCCCAGCGATAGCTTGGCGAGCAACACGCCCGAAGGCTGGCCCAGCTTGATCTCAATGGTATAGTCGTCGATGATGTTGACTTCTTCGATCGGCAGGTTTTCGCCGAACTCGGAGGTGTAATACTCGAAGGTGCGCCCGAAGCGATATTCGTTGTCCGGGTCGCGCCAACGGTCCATGTTCCACTTCACGGCCTCGGCGTTGAACGGCGTGCCGTCATGGAAGCTCACGCCCTGGCGCAGGTGGAAGGTCCACGTCTGGCTGTCGGCGGTTTCCCACGACTCGGCCAGCCACGGGATCGGCTTGGTGGTGATGCCTTCCTGGCGTACCAGCGGCTCGATGATCTCGTTGATGACCATGGCGGACTCGCCGTCCGTCGCCGGGCCGGAGTCGATCAGCACGGAGTCGCCGCCGCGCCCGACCACGAGTACGCCGTCCATCTCATCGGCGCCGGGCTTGTCAGTTCCGGCCTGGCCGGCCATTTCGTCGACTTTGCCCTCGGAGGCAATGTCCGGCGCGCCGGCTTCGTTGCCTGCCTGCGGGGCCGGTGCGGCCGCCGTGCAGGCGGCCAGCATGCCCAGCACGAGCAGCATGATGCCTACAACAATCCATTTCTTCTGCATGTCTTGCTCCTTTGTGTTGGTGATAACTCTGGTGATAAGTGTGGCGATAACGATTTTGTAACGCGCGTTGGATGACAGGTAAGACAATAGATCGGAAGTGCCCGAACGTCGGTATTCCTCAATGTGCATGGTACGCGCGGCGGACCTTACGCCAATAACGCCCGCATCGCGGTTTGCAGCGGCAAGGTGGTCACCTCGACGCGGCCTTCGTGCATGAAGCAGTTAATCTCGCTGCGGATGCCCAGCCCCTTGGGCGCGGGGCTGTCGTCGAAGTTGAAATCCGGCATATAGATGCCCGGTTCAATCGTAAACATGACGCCCGGGACCAGACTGCGCTTGTCTTGCGTTTCCAGGTTGTCGATGTTGACGCCCAGATAGTGCCCCGTCGGGCCGAGGCTGTGGCCCGTGCGGTGGATGAAGTATGGCCCATAGCCCGCATCCGCGATCACCTGCCGGCAGGCGTCGTCCACTTCATAGCCATGCACCGCCGCGCCTGCCGCCAGCCGCTCCTCGATGTACGCCACCGCCCGGTCGCGCCCGGCGATGACCGTCTCGAAGACCTGCTGCACCTTGGCGGGGACCTCGCGGCCACAGTAGGCCGTCCACGTCAGGTCCGCCATGCTGTCGTCCGGGCTGTTGCGCTCGCGCGACCACAGGTCGATCAGCACGACGTCGCCCGC
This sequence comes from Caldilineales bacterium, assembly GCA_038251215.1. Classification (GTDB taxonomy): domain Bacteria; phylum Chloroflexota; class Anaerolineae; order Caldilineales; family Caldilineaceae; genus JASGTU01. Next base: position 7,094 of record JBBSBO010000023.1, on the reverse strand, counting down.
CCGGATGGGCACAGGCCGCGCCGCGCTGGGGAAGTAGTGCGGGTCGGCGGCGTTGCCGTTGACCGACACGATCGGCGCCAGCGGCTCCAGCCCGGCCTGGGCGAAGTAGTCAGCGACGAACTGCTGCGCCTCGTGTTCCATGATCGTTTGACCGCTGCGCAGTCGCTGCGCGATCAGGTCAAAGGCGGCCTCCTTGGCGTCGAGGCAAATGGCCGCCGCGCGGCGATGGCTGGCGACCTGCTCCGGCGTCAGCACGGCGAGCGCCAATTGTGCGGCGTCGGCGCTGGACAGGATTTCGGCGCCGGTACTCTCTTTCACCACTTCCATGATGCCGGCGTCGATGCGGCTGATGAAGGGGATGGCGTTGCCTGGGCTGTATTCCATCAATATCTTGGGCTTGTGGTTGGCCCCCTGACCGCTCTCGGCGCCGATCAGGCGCGGCAAGCTCTGCGCCATCTCCTGCCAGCTGACATAGCGCAGCTTCTCGCCCGCCAACTCCGGGCGCGCATCGACGAACATGTTGCCTTCGATGGCGTGGATCAGCCAGCGCGGCGCCCCGTGGGCCGGGATCCACAGAAACCAGCGCCGGCTGCCGCCGGAAGGCAAGCCCGCTACCGAAATGGCGATGGGGTTTAGGTCACGGAAATTGTACAGCAGCCAGCCGTCTACGCCTTGCTCTTGCAAGTAGGCCTGGATAAGGCGAAGGTCCATCGCGAAGATTCCTGTCTGGATGGTGCGGTGCGCGATTTGATTAGAGGTTGCACGCTATTATGGTGGATTCTGCGTAATTTGTCCAACGCGTTTTTTACATGAAGAAGTCCTCATCCCCGGCGGGGAGATACTTGGCGGCGGCGCGGGCGTTGATCTCTACGCCCATGCCCGGCCTGTCCCACACCTCGATGAAGCCGTCCTGCACAATGGGGTCGGGCAGACCCTCTACGATGTCGTACCACCACTCCGGCTTGCCCACCGGGTACTCGAAGGCGATGTAGTTATCCGGCAAGGCTGCCGATACCTGCACCAGCGCCGCCAGGCCGATCAGCCCGTCGCCCGTGCCGTGCGGCGCCATGAGGATGCCGTGCAGGTCGGCGTATTCCGCCACCCACTTCAACTCGGCGATGCCGCCCACGTCGCACGGATCCGGCCCCACAATGCTCACCGCCTGCTTCTCGAACAGCTCCTTGAAGTGCTGGCGCAGATAGATCTGCTCGCCCGTGTGGATGGGCGTAGAGGTGCTGCGCTTCACCTCGCGGTAGAGGTCCGCCATCACATAGGGCGTATAGTCGCCGGTGACCAGGTCCTCCAGCCACATCAGGTTGAGCGGCTCCAGCGCCCGCGCCAGGCGGATGGCGTCGGGCACCGTCCAGCCGGGACCACAATCCAGCGCCAGCCCGATTTCGTCGCCCAACACGTCTTTCATCGCCTCCACGCAGGCGATCAGGTGCTTGAAGCCGCGCTCGGTCACCAGGCCGCGATTGGGATGCCGTCCGCCGCTGCGCATGTCGCCATAGGAGAAGTGGGGCACTTCGCTCGCCATGCGGCTGTGGAAGCCGATGGCCTGCTTAACAATCGTGAAGCCCTCTGGGGCTTCTTTCATCTTGGCGACGTCGTCGGCATAGGCCTGGGGCGAGAACTCGTCGAGCGGGAAGCGCACGCCGCCGTTATAGACGCGCACCCGGTCGCGGATCTTGCCGCCGAGCAGCTTGTAGACGGGCACGCCAGCGGCCTTGCCGGCGATGTCCCACAGCGCCATCTCAATCGCGCTGACCGCGCTGCCCCAGGGTTTGAAGCTGCCCATGCGCCGGATCTTGAGCAGCACGCGTTCCACGTTGGTCGGGTCTTCGCCCAACAGGCTCTCGCGATAGAAGAGGATGTGCGGCTTGAGATAAGGCTTATACGATTCCACCTGCCCCAGCCCGCTGACGCCCTCATCGGTGGTGATGCGCACAATGGGGTTCTGCCCCAACACAGTAACCTTGACGTCCGTAATCTTCATCGCGCCGCCTTCGTGTTCTCTATGGTTTTTCTTGCGGGTGGCTGTTCTTGCTCTTTGCTGGTCTTCGCGCCCTTTGCGCCTTTGCGGTAAATTGCTTTCACTCCTCGCGGCCGGGCTTGCGCTGGTAGGCGAGCAGCAAGGGCCGCCATTCGCCGTAGCGCAGCAGCGAGTTCCAGGCGGGCGCCTTTTGCTCCTGCGGGGCCGCGCCGGCGGAGTTCGCCGGCTCCTTCGCCAGATTCATCAGCACGGCGACTTCGTCGCAGCGATGAAACTTGGGGCAATAGATGCACGCCTGCCACACCTTGGGGCTGATGCTCCAGCGGTCGACCAGCTCAAAGCCCAGGCGCAGGAAGAAATTCTCGCGCAGGGTCAGCGCGCACACCTGTGCGTAGCCTTGCTCCTGCGCCATCTGCACCAGCGCCAGCACGATCTGCCCGCCCACGCCCTTGCCTTGCTGCCCGTCGGCAATCGCCAGCGAACGGATTTCCACCAGCGTCTCCGTCAGCGGCACCAGCGAGCCGCAGCCGATCAGCGCGCCGTCCTCCTCCGCCGCCAGCCAGTCCGCCAGGGAGCTGCGCACGCTGGCCTCCGTGCGCGGCAGCATCAGGTCTTCGCCGGCAAAACGGTTGACCAACGCCAAGATATGCGGGACATCCTCGTCGCGCGCAGGGCGCAGAAAGAAGGGCATGGCGCTTTCCAGACTCCCCCGTCAGATATACAGCCGGGCTACACAGCCGGACGCTACATTTCCTGCAAGATCTCGCCGATGATGGCGACGGCGCGCTGCAGCTCGTCGCGGCTGATGACCAGCGGCGGCACAAAGCGCAGCACGTTCGGCCCGGCGTTGATCACGAGCAGGCCGCGCTCGATGGCCTTGCCCACGATCGGCCCGGTCTCGATGTCCAGTTCCGCGCCGACCATCAGCCCCTTGCCGCGCACCTCCAGGATGTGTGGGCTGTTCAGCTCCTCGAGCAAGTCCACCAGCAGCCGCCCCTTCTCCTCCACGGCGGCGAGGAATTCCGGCTCGGCGATGCGGCTGACGACGTGGTGGGCGACGTGCGTGGTGTACGGCCCCCCGGCGAAGGTGCTGGCGTGGTCGCCCTTGTGCATGGCGTCCGCCACCTTTTGGCGCATGAGGATGGCGCCGATGGGCAGGCCGGCAGCCAGCGGCTTGGCCGCGGTGAGGATGTCCGGCTCCACGCCGTAGCCCTGATAGGCCCACAGCGTGCCCGTGCGCCCCACGCCGCACTGCACCTCGTCGAAAATAAGCAGCGCGTCGAACTCGTCCGCCAGGCCGCGCAACCCCTGCAAGAACTCCGGCGTGGCGGGGTAGATGCCGCCCTCGCCCTGAATCGGCTCGACGATGATGGCGCAGACGTGCTCGTCCATCTGCGCGCGGGCGCTCGCCAGGTCGTTGAACTCCGCAAAGCGCACGCCGGGCATCAGCGGCTGGAAGGCGTCCTGATACTTGGGCCGCGGCGTGGCGGCGAGGCTGCCGAAGAGCCGTCCGTGGAAAGCGTTGCTGAAGGCCAAGATCTCGAACTTCTGCTCGTGCCCGTGCTCGCGCGCATAGCGGCGGGCGAACTTAAAGGCCCCCTCGTTGGCGTCCGCCCCGGTCAGGCTGAAATGCACCTTGTCGGCGAAGCTCGTCTCGCACAGCAGTTGCGCCAGCTGAGCGTGGTCCGCCGTGTGATACAGGTTGCTGACGTGCAGCACGCCCGTCGCCGCGGCCTCCTGCATGGCTTGGTTGACGCCGGCGTCGTCGTAGCCCAGGGCGTTGACGGCGATGCCCGCCGCGCAGTCCAGGTAGGCGCGGCCCTGCGTGTCGAAGAGCGTGCAGCCCTCGCCGCGTTCCAGCACGAACTCGGGCCGGCTGTAGACCCCCAGCACATAGTCGTGTTCCAGATCGATGATGTCTTGCGCCTTCATTTTTCCCCCTTGTGCTGCTTTGGTTATTGTGTCGTCGCGGCTACATTGTGCCCAACACGCCCGTGCCGCTGCCCTCTTGGATGCCGGCGAGGTTGGTGATCACGGCCTGCGCCACGCCGTGATGCACGGCTCGCACCGCGCTGCGCACCTTGGGGATCATGCCGCCCGTGATCAGCCCCTCCTCGATCCAGCTTTCGGCCTGGTTCGCCGTGACGGCGCGCACCACGCGCCCCGCCACCAGGATGCCCGGCACATTGCTGATGAAAATGAGCTTGATCGCCCCCAGCTTGGCGGCGACGGCAGTGGCGGCATGGTCGGCGTTGACGTTGTAGCTCAGCCCGTCCAGCGCGCTGAAGCTGATGGGGCTGATCACCGGCACGATGCCCGCCGCCAGCAGCGCCTCGATCAGGTGCAAATCTACGTCGCGGATCTCGCCCACGCGACCCAAGTCGCCCAGCGGGTGCCACATCTTCTCGACGTAGATCGTGCCGTCGTCCACGCCGCTAATGCCCGCCGCACGGATGCCGGCGTTGACCAGGGCGCGCACCACGCGCTTGTTCGCCAGCCCGCTCAGCACCATCTCCGCCACGTCCATGCTCGCCTCGTCGGTGACGCGCAGCCCCTCCACAAAGGCGGGCGTCAGCCCCAGCCGCTCCTGGTAGTGGGCGATGGTCTTGCCGCCGCCATGCACGATCACCGGCAAATGGCCGTCCTGTTGAATGGTCTTGACCGCCGTCGCCAGCCCGTCGAGAAAAGCGTCGTCGTCCAGTTCGTTGCCGCCGACTTTGATCACGACGGTGAAGGGCGCGTCCGGCTCGAACGGCTGTAGCTCTGCGTCCGCTGCCGATAGGACGTCTAGGTTGCTCATTTACGCTGGCTCCCTTGTGTTCTCAAATCAGCCCTGCCGTCTCGTCCAGCCCGGCGGCGATGTTGAACGCTTGCACGGCTTGCCCGCTGGCGCCCTTGATCAGGTTGTCAATCGTGGCGACGATCACGTAGTCCGGCCCGTCGGCTTCGCCCGGGTTGGCGGGCGTGATGCTGATGGCGCAGCGGTTCGTGTAGGTCACATGGTGCAGCGTCGCCAACTGATCAGGCGGCAGCAGGTGCATAAACGGCTCCCCGGCGTAAGCCTCCCTGTAGACCCTGCGCACATCCTCTGTAGAGACGCCTGCGGGTACGCTGACGTACATGGTGCTGAGAATGCCGCGGTTCACGGGCAGAAGGTGAGGCGTGAAGGTATAGCGGTGGGCCGCGCCGTGAGCGTCCGCCGCATCCAACACCTGCTCGATCTCGCTGATATGGCGGTGGCGATAGCCCACGTTGTAGGGCGTCAGGTTCTCGTTGGCCTCCACAAAGTGGTAGAGGAGCTTGGCCTGGCGACCAGCCCCGCTGACGCCGCTCTTGCTGTCGACGATGACCCGCTCGCTCAGCCAGCCGGCGCGCGCCAGCGGATACAAGCCCAGGTTGACGCTCGTGGGGTAGCAGCCGGGGTTGGCGATCAACGTCGCGCCGCGCAGTTGCGCGCGATTGACTTCGCACAGGCCATACACGAACTGCGGGATCAAGTCGGGCGCGGTGTGTTCCACGCCGTACCACTTGCGATAGGCGTCGGCGCTGCGCAGGCGGAAGTCGGCGCTGAGGTCGACCACGCGCACGCCCGTCGCCTGGAAGGCGCGCACCGGCTCGATCGACGCCGTGTGCGGCAGGCAGAGGAAGACCACATCCACATCCTGCGTGCGCCGCAGCGCGTCCGCCAGCGAGATCAGCGGGTAGTCCCACGGCACAGGGTGGACGGCGGAGATCGGCTGCCCCGCGCTGCTCTCGCTGGTGAGCCAGCCGATCGTCAGCTCGGGGTGGCGGTGGATGATTTGAATCAGTTCGATGCCGGTGTAGCCGGTCGCCCCGGCGATGCCTACTCGGTACATGGATGGGGTTCCTTGGCGCTGGTCGTGGAAAACAAAAAAGCCCTCCGCTCTGGAGAGCCTTGCCGGTCGAGACGCCTGTCTCCTCCCGCGGCCACACCCCCAGACCTAGATCACTTTGTCCGGGAAGCTGCGCCTGGCGCGTAGGGTCAAGAGAGAAAGAGCGAGACTGCGATTCATGGGGCGCAGTGTAGCATGGCGGCGGGCGCGTGTCAATTATCGAAAGAACGGGCGTATTATGCTAGCATGGACGCGTATCGCCCATGCGTCCTATACCAGCTTTGACGAGGAATGAGAGATTCGATGTCCGATAACCCCGTAACGACCCGGCAGCGCGCCCGCGAGCGTCCGACCACCGTCATCCTCGTGCGCCACGGCGAGACCGAAGCCAACGTGCTGCAAGTATGGCACGGCGCGCTGGACGCGCCGCTCACCGTGCGCGGGCGTGTGCAGGTGCAAGCCGCCGCCGCGGGCATCGCCGCGCTGAGTGAGCGCTTCCCCGTGGACGCCTTCTATGTCTCGCCGCTGGCGCGCACGCGCAGCACCGCTGCGGCCATCGCCGCCGCCATCCGCCTCACGCCGCAGGTGGAAGACGGCCTGCGCGAGTTCGACTTGGGCCAGTGGGAAGGGCGCACCTTCCAGGACCTGCGCGAGAACGAGCAACTGTGGGTGCGCTGGGAGCGCGACCCCGGCTTCGCGCCGCCCGACGGCGAGTCGCCGCGCTCGTTCAATCAACGCGCCGTCGCCACGGTGCAAGCCCTGGCGCAGCGCCATCCTGGGCAGACGGTGCTGATCGTCACCCACGGCGGCGTCATCAGCCACGTGCTCGCCACCTTGGTCGGCAACGGCCCGCAGGACTGGGAGTTGTGGGACCCGCACAACTGCGCCATCTCTATCTTGCAGAATGACGGTATAAACAAAGACGGTATAGAAAAGGACGGCATTGCAAAGGACGGCGAGCATTGGCGCGCCGTCCTCATCAATGACATCTCTCATTTGCCGCCGGAGGCCATCGTCGCCCCCCTGGCGGACTACGCAGACTAGCGCTGCCTGATTGGGTCTGCGCAGAGGGTCTGCACAAGCCCATCTTGCCGGCGCTGCCGAACCTATCCCTGCGTGCTGAAGCGGATGGCGTGCGCTTGATACGACGCGCCCACGCCCAGGCCCAGCAGCAGGTGCGCCGAGCCGGGTATCACCACTTTCTGGCTGGCGAGCGTACTCAGCGCGCTGAGCGCGGTGCCGGCGCT